>JANNSM010000219.1:0-8977 GCA_031402635.1 Bacteroidota bacterium
AATGGCAGACCGTACACCGTTAACTATCCCAACTACAATTCCGGCGATTCTCAAAATCTGGAAATTGACCCGCCGATGGTTGTCGGCAATTCCATCAAGAACCCCTTCGTCATTCCCGGGTTGAAGAAGATCAATATTGACTCTCAGCTCAACCCCAACTACAACTTCGATTCTTTTGTCGAAGGCGATTGCAACCGTCTGGCCCGGTCTGCCGGCTATGCGGTGGCCGACAAACCAGGTACCACCGCTTTCAATCCGCTGGTGATTTACGGTGGTGTTGGTTTGGGAAAGACTCACCTTGCCCAGGCGATTGGCAACATGGTCAAGCAGAAATACAAGACCAAGACGGTGCTGTTTGTTACCAGCGAAAAGTTCACTAACCAGTTCATTGATTCGCTGAAAAACAATTCGGTCAATGACTTCATCCATTTTTACCAGCTCATTGATGTACTGATCATTGACGACATCCAGTTTTTTGCCAACAAGCAGAAGACACAGGATATGTTCTTCCACATCTTCAATCATCTTCACCAGGAGAAGAAGCAACTCGTACTCACGTCAGACCGCTCCCCGCGCGACCTTGAAGGGGTTGAAGAGCGCCTGCTCTCCCGCTTTAAATGGGGACTGGCCGCGGACCTTACCGTACCCGACTTTGAAACCCGACTGGCCATCCTCGAGAAGAAGATGTATGCAGACGGCATCGAGCTTCCGCGGGAGGTGGTTGAATTTGTTGCCTACAACATCAACTCCAACGTCCGAGAACTGGAGGGTGCATTGATCTCCCTGCTTGCCCAGGCCTCTCTGAACAAGAAAGAGATTGACCTTGATCTGGCTAAGAAGATCATCAAGAACTTTGTCAAGAGCATCAGCCGTGAAGTCTCCATTGACTTCATCCAGAAAACAGTCTGTGAATACTTTGATGTTCCCGTGGAGAAGTTGCGGGAGAAAACCCGCAAGCGCCAGGTGGTGCAAGCTCGCCAG
Source organism: Bacteroidota bacterium (assembly GCA_031402635.1). Lineage (GTDB taxonomy): Bacteria > Bacteroidota > Bacteroidia > Chitinophagales > BACL12 > WGOA01. The sequence goes on from JANNSM010000219.1 coordinate 982, forward strand.
CTTTCCATGTACCTGGCCAAGCATTTCACCAAAAACTCCCTGAAGATCATCGGCAAACATTTTGGCGGGCGGGATCATTCTACGGTCATTCACTCCTGTCAGGCCGTTCAGAATTTAATGGACACCGACAGCAAATTCAAAGAAAGCGTTGCGGATATCCAGAAGAAAATCCAGATGAGTATCTCTTGATACCTCTTCGGTAATTGATAACCCAAGCAAACCGCACCGGATCCGGAGCGGATTGCTTTTTTTACCGAGAGTCAAAAACGGGACATGAATTTTCCAGTGGATTCCACGCTTCCCTGAGCTAAAATGTACATTTGTCTAATTCTGTTTTACTGGTCAGCAAATTTTTCCAATTCAGGTTGAACCAGGTAATCAAAATCGGTAAGCCATGAATCCAATACTCCGCGGTATCCTGGCTGTTCTTTCCGGCGCAGTCGTCGGAAATTTAGTCAATATGGGACTCATCATGATCAGCGGTTCCATCATCCCGCCACCTGAAGGAGCGGATCTCACCACGGTAGAAGGCTTAAAAGCATCCAGTCATTTGCTCGAACCCAGGCATTTTATATTTCCTTTTCTGGCACATGCGCTGGGTACATTGACCGGGGCAGTATTGGCTGCGATAATTGTGAAAAAACATAAGATAAAATATGCACTGGGTATTGGCACGCTTTTTCTGATAGGTGGAGTTATCGCGGCCTTCATGATTCCGGCACCTGCCTGGTTTATCGCTTTGGATTTAATAGCCGCTTATCTTCCTATGGGATTTATAGCCGGAAGTTTGGTTCAGCGATTCGTTCCAGCCAAATCCTGATTTGAAAAGTTGTTGGGCCGTTAACCTGCGATGTAAGAAGTCCTGGATAGTAAAGGCAGGGCTTACACGTTGAGTTTTTTCCGTTCGTCAACCCGGCGGCTTTTCCTGATATCAACAGCCACTACTTTGTACTCGGGACATTTGGCTTCGCTGTCGTGGATGTCAGAGGTCAGAATATTGAGCATCAGTTCGGGGAAGTGAAATGTCGTGCTTAATACTCCGGACTTAACACCGTCCGTAATCATCGCGCGTATGTCTACTTTTCCCCGGGCAGAACTCACACAGACCATTTCGCCATCGGCAATTCCTTTGGCTGCCGCGTCTTCCGGGTTAATCCAAAGAACATCTTCAGACAGAATTTGCGAATTGAATGTTCGCCGGGTCATCGTCCCGCAGTTGTAATGCTCCAGTTCCCGGTTAGTCGTCAGAATAAAGGGGAATTCTCGTCCGTTGTTAAGAATTTCCGGACTTTCCTCAAAGCCCTTGAAGATGATGCGACCTTTACCCAGTTTGAACTGTTCGGAATGCAGAATTTTGGTGTCGCTGCCATCGGCCAGAACGGGCCATTGTTTGCCGTTATCGCCCAGCGATTGCCACGAAACACCAGCCATAAAGGGCACGATTTCACAAATCTCCCGCAAAACTTCAGCCGGCTCGAAGTCGGGTTGTGCATAGCCCATTTGCTGCATGATGTCCACCATAATTTGACCATCCGTTTTGGTCCCGGTCAGCGGCTCAATCACCTGGTGCACCCGTTGAATGCGTCGCTCCGCATTGGTGAAGGTGCCTGTTTTCTCCAGAAATGATGCCGCCGGAAGCACAACGGTAGCCTGCAGGGCTGTACCGGTCATGAAAAGTTCCTGCACCACCAAAAGCTCAAGGGATTCCAGGGCTTTGCCAACTTTTTTTGGTATTCGGATCCGTCTGAAGGAGGTCTTCACCCATAACCCACATGGCTTTCAGTTTGCCCTCCAGCGCGGCGTCATACATCTCCGGAATTTTGTAACCGATTTCGCGGGAGAGGCTGGCACCGTAAAATTTCTCATACTGTGCGTGGACTTCCGGCTTGGTCACATCCAGGTAGCCGGCGCCCTGATGGGGTTGTGCGCCCATATCTGCAAGACCCTGAACATTATTCTGACCGCGAAGTGGATTTACGCCAACCCCTTTACGGCCGATATTGCCGGTAATCATGGCCAGATCGGCAATTTGCATCACGGTGAAGGTTCCCTGAAGATGTTCGGTTACTCCGAGCCCGTGAAAACTCATCGCCGCCGTGGCCGATGCATAGCAGATCGCCGCGGCGCGAACTTGTTCGCGCGGGACTCCATGAATTTTTTCGAGCTGGTCCAAATCCAGCGCCTGCAGTGACTTTTCAAATTCTGCGAAACCTTCTGTGCGCATATCCAAAAACCGGCGGTCAACCAGCCCTTCGTCAAGAATATACAGGCACATCATGTTCAGAATAGCCACATTGGTTCCGGGTCTAAGCTGGAGATGATGGGCAGCATAGGGCGTCAGCTCTGTTTTGCGAGGATCAATCACGATCAGGGGAACTCCTTTCATGACCCGCTGTTTGATTTTTGCGCCGGTAACCGGATGAGCTGCTGTTGGGTTGGCACCAATGATCAGGATGCATTGGGTGTACTTCAGGTCTTCTACGCTATTGGTTGCGGCTCCGGTGCCAAAAGTCCGCTGCATTCCCAGCGCAGTGGGGGAGTGACAAACCCTTGCACAACCGTCAATGTTATTGGTGCCAATAACCGCGCGTAGGAATTTTTGCATGAGGTAGTTCTCCTCGTTGGTGCAGCGCGCAGACGAAATTCCCGCAATAGAATCCGGGCCGTGTTCTTTGCGAATTCGCTTGAGGGAAGCGGTGAGAAAAGCGTAGGCTTCTTCCCAACTGACCGGAACCAACTCTCCGTTTTTGCGCAGGAGCGGTGTGCGCAGGCGATCCGGATGATCGTAGAAACTAAAAGCATAACGCCCTTTCAGGCAGGTATGGCCCTGATTGACTTCGGCATCGTAAGGCGCCTGAATGCTTAAAATTTCTGGTCCTGCAGTCGAAATTTCCAGATTGCATCCCACGCCGCAGTAGGTGCAGACGGTCCGGGTCTTTGCCGTAGCCAGAATGGCCTTGCTCTGGAAAATATCCGAGATAGCCGATGTGGGGCAGGCCTGTGCGCAAGCGCCGCAGCACACACAATCGGATTCGGCAAAAGAAACATCGGCTCCTTTGACGATGCGGGCATCAAAACCGCGACCGGCCATGCTGAGCACAAATTGCCCCTGCACTTCATCACAAGCCCGGACACACCGCGAACAATTGATGCACTTGCTCAGGTCGGTAGTCATGTACGCGTGGCTGAGGTCTTTGGCACGGTCCAGGTGGTTGGCTCCGTCCGGATAGCGCACAGTGCGGATGCCTACCCGGGCGGCAACATCCTGCAATTCGCAATTGCCATTGACTTCACACGTCAGACAATCTAACGGGTGATCCGTAAGTACCAGCTCCACGATATTGCGGCGCAGTTTGCGAACCGAAGCCGTATCGGTGTAAATCCAGGTGTTGGCGGTTACCGGAGTATGACAGGAGGCCACCGTCCGAAAAGGACCGTCCTTGCGAAGCCCGATTTCCACGCTGCAAACCCGGCAGGCCCCGTAAGGTTCAAGATTGGGAGCATCACAGAGGGTCGGCACAGGATCCGGGCCCATATGGCGGCGCAGAAATGCCAGGATCGTTTCTCCGGGAAGAATTGCCGCCACTTTGCCATTTAACCAGGCCTGAGCAGTAAGCACATCAGCTGGCTTACCTGCCAGGTTAGGCTCGGCGTGATACGCGGGGTGAAGTGGGCCGGTCATAGGAGCGGGGTTAGTGAGCGGGATTCATTTTTTATTCCACTATTTTTCGCCTCAAAAAACAGTTGCAATTCTGATTCGAAATATTGCAAAGCGTTGCGCACAGGAAGCGGTAATCCTCCGCCGAGTGCACATAGCGAACCTTTCTCGAGCGTATCGAGCAGATCGTCTAAAAGTTCGCGGTTGATCCGAAAACCATCAGGTTGTCCAGATTCCGCAGATGCTTTAGCCATCAATTCCTGACCCCTGACAGATCCAATCCGGCAGGGGAAACATTTTCCACAACTTTCATGCGCCGTGAATTGGAACAGATGTTCCAAATACCTGATCAAAGGAAAACTTTCCGGGATGCATAGCACCGATGCGTGACCGAGTAGGAATCCGTTTTCGGCGAATGATTCAAAATCAACAAGCAGGCGATCAATATGGCTGACCGGAACAAGTCCGCCCAGCGGTCCTCCGATGTGGAGCGCTTTTACCGGGTGACGGAACCCACCGCCCAGTTCATCGAATACCCGTTTGAGCGGAGTGCCCATTTCGACTTCAAAAACACCGGGGTTGCGGAAATGGCCATCGAGCGAAAGAAGTTTGGTTCCGGTGGAGCGACCACGGCCGGTTCGAGCATAGGCATCCCCGCCATTTTCCAGGATCCTGTGCAGGGCTGCCAGAGTTTCCACATTATTAACTACGGTGGGCAAGCGAAAAAGCCCTTCCTGAGCCGGAAACGGCGGCCGGACCCGCACCTCCGGTCGCTGGCCTTCAATGGAAGCCAGCAATGCCGTCTCCTCACCGCAGATATAGGCCCCCTGCGCCGCGATGACGGCGATTTGGAACGAAAAGCCGCTCCCCCGCACATTCTGCCCGATCAATCCGGAAGTTTTCAGCTCTTCCACGGCTTGTCGGATGACCTTTATAGATTCCGGGTATTCACCCCGGATGTACATCACACCGGTCTCGGCACCGGCCATCCAGCCGGCGGCCATCAACCCAAAAAGCACGGCGTGGGGCCGCTGTTCCATCAGGTAGCGGTCGGTATAAGCGCCCGGGTCTCCTTCATCCGCATTGCAAACCACAAAGCGCTCGCGCGCTACTGTGTTGCGGCAAGTTTCCAGTTTGATATGCATCGGGAATCCGGCGCCACCCCGCCCGCGCAGGCCGGATGAACGCACCTCCGCGAGTGCTGTTCCCGCGTTGCCTGAATCGAGCATGGCTTCCCACAGTGCGTACCATGACTTTACATCGGTAAAGGGCGCAGTCAAAATTGGGGTCCCCAGTGAGCCAACAGCATAGTGACCAACGCCAATTGTTTTTTCTTTTTCAACCGGCGAAAATATTGCATCGGAGTTGTTTTCACCCGGTGCTTCAACAGGTTCATTTGCCGCGGAATCATCTCGTCCTATAAAAATCCGGTCAAGGTCTGCAACGGAGCAGGCTGAATAATTGCGCCCGTCAAATTGGAATGCCCCGTTTTCGTGGCAGCGCCCGAGGCAGCACATGTGGCCGATGGATTCTGCCGGAATTCTTTCCTCCAATGCCCTGACCAGGCCGGGCTGCGTTCCGGCCGTTAGGCAGGCGGAGCCATTGCAAACATAGACTTTCTTACCCTTGTTATCCGGTTTGAGAAAATCGTAGAAGGTTGCGCTGCCGAACGTGTTCGCCGTTCCGATGAGGAACTCCCTGGCAAGTTTCTCCAGATCTTCGCCGGCTGGTGTGCCGGTGCTTTGGGCCGCCTGGCTCAGCTCTTCGAAGAGATTCTGCTTCAGGCCTTTGCGGTAGGAGAGGGCGGACAGGTTTCTGGACATGGCACCCGGTTTTCAGGAATATTCTCTAAGCTACGGATTTTGTGGCAGCCTGTCCTTTAGAGCCAACATAATTATTGATTAATTGAATGGGATTTTGGAGCCGCTGTAAAAAGAACAGAAACCTGAGCCGCACTTGAACTTAACCTTTGGTATTTTTATCCCATGGCCGCTTTCCACATCGCCGCTTTCTATCAATTTGCCGCCATTGCCGATCCGGCTGCAGTCCGGCAAAAGCTTAACCACATTGGGGCTGAACTCGGTATTAGCGGAACGATCATTCTGGCTGGCGAAGGGGTGAATGGCACGGTGGCCGGCCGGGAGGGCGATTTGGCCGATTTTCTGCGGGCACTCAAAGAATTAATATCCATTGACCGGCTTACCGTCAAATTTTCTATTGCGGAACTTCCTCCTTTTAAGCGCTTCAAAATCAAAATCAAACCCGAGATCGTCACCCTTAAAGCGGGCCAGGTTGACCCGACAACAATTACAGGAACCTATGTTGCCCCCAAAGACTGGAATGCACTCATCAGCAATCCGGAAATCCTGCTCCTTGATACCCGCAATGATTTCGAAGTGAGGATGGGGCAATTTCAGGGCGCAGTCAACCCTGGGATGGCTTATTTCCGAGAATTCCCTGATTATGTTGCGCGCGAATTGGATCCACAGCGGCATCAGCGGGTTGCCATGTATTGCACCGGGGGAATCCGCTGTGAAAAAGCGTCAGCCTTTCTTCTTCAACGGGGATTTAAAGAAGTCTATCAGCTCGATGGCGGTATTCTGAATTACCTGGAACAAACCGGAAGCACAGAAAATAATCTGTGGCAGGGCGATTGTTTTGTTTTTGACGATCGAATTGCTGTTACTTCAGAACTGAAACCTTCTGAAAAGGTATATCCTCCAAGACCGGGCAGAGAGCCTTAAAAGCTGCTCTTGGATGGTGCGACATTATTCCTTGATAAACTCCGCACCTTGCTGGTCAGTAATTAATAAATATCGGCCGCGAGCCAGAGATGAGATATCAATTTTACCGGTTCCGGGGCCAAATTTACTTTTTTGGATCAGTGCACCATGATTGTTGAAAATGCGGTATTCCCTGTTTCTTAATGCTGTGCTGGTTTGCAGAAATAGTTTCGTGAAAACGGGGTTTGGGTAAATCCCTGAAAAGCGAATTTGATAATGCCTTCGGATCTTTTTTGAATGCATCCTGAAAATCATCAGGAAAGGCCAATTCTTCTACCTCATCCAGCGCATTCCAGGTCCCCTTCTGTTTTGCCCACTCCACTAAAGCCATTCCTGCCGCCGCCATTTTGCCCGATTGCATGAGCCGCTCTACCTTTTCCTTGTTCACTCTGCTCCAGTTGCTTTTCAACTTTCGTTTGGCAAAGTATTGGTAATAACTTATTTCGTCTCGTTTATTGGGCTTGCTGTCTATCCATCCAAAACAGAGTGCTTCATCAATTGCTTATGGTTAATCCACACTCGGAACTCCACTTTCTTTCCGGTAAATGATGAGCCAGACGGACTGCTCCTTTTCGTGATTTTTGTTCAGCCAACGACGCCAGGCGGATGCAGATTTAGGGTGAAATGCGGCTATCCCGTCTCTGCTTTCCATTGCACAACAGTGGCTCGCCCGTTATCTAATCTAATTCCAGTTTCGGTGTTCCGATGGAGTTTAACGCCTGATGATCATTTTACGCATACCGGGTTCTGTTGGAGCAGCCAATACCTTAAACGGAAAAAACCGCCCCGGAGGGCGGTTTTTTCAGGATAATCGATTGGTCGGGGCGAAAGGAGTCGAACCTTCGACCCCCTGGTCCCAAACCAGGTGCGCTACCGAACTGCGCTACACCCCGAACTGGTGCAAAGGTAATACCTGCCGGCGCTAAATCAACTTCCGTCTGATTTCCTGCCTATTTTCAAAAAGCCGAGCGCAGCGCCGCCGATATTTTCAGGATGAAAAACACCCCGGGGACAAACCCCGGGGTGTCTCCATGCGGTGAGAGAGGGATTCGAACCCTCGATACCCGTTAAGGTATGTCGGTTTAGCAAACCGGTGGTTTCAGCCACTCACCCACCTCACCAGGCTTGAAAGTCGGATTTAACGCCGGCTTTTGCGGGCGGTAAAAGTACATATTTCCCTTCAACGCACCCAATGGTTGAGCTCCTTAAGACTGAGTTAACATTGGACCCTATCAAACTTAAAAATCCTGTCGTTCACACTTGTTATAGCCCGGTTAACCTTGCAGACCAATTAAACAAAATTTCACTACATGAAACAATTTGCCTGTCTTTTGGCTGTAACACTGGCTGGAACTGGGTTAGTTCTTGCCCAACAGCCACCCCAACTCAGTTTCTTAGGCCGTTATGAAACCGGCATCTTTGATGAAAGTGCTGCCGAAATCAGCGCTTTTGATCCCGCTACGGCTTCCTTGTTTGTAGTCAACGGATCTCTGGACCAGGTAGATGTGCTGGATTTGACCATTCCCGGTTCACCGGTGTTCCTGTTTTCTATTCC
>JANNSM010000220.1:0-9200 GCA_031402635.1 Bacteroidota bacterium
CCTGGGCCAAGCTGCAATTCGAACTCTTCTTTCAAATGTCCGATATACGTAATGCGGAGCAGCAAGGTGCCTGCCGGGACGGAGAGGTTGTAGCGGCCGTTTTCATCCGTTGAAGTCCCCAACTGGCTGTTCAATTCCAGAACATTGACCCCAATCAGGGTTTCTCCGGTTTGCGCATCCGTGATCTGGCCGGAGACGCTGGCGTTTTGCGCATAAGTCATCCCGCAGACGCCTAAAGACAGCATCGCTGTCCATAAAATTTCTCTCATCAAAAATTGAATTGTAACAACTCGCAAAATCATTCTTCGCAAGTCAGCGAAAGTCGGGCTAATATCGGGAATACCTTGTCTAACCTCAAAATGCGGCTGATCTCCTTCCTCTTATGGGCTGGTTCTCTGTTTGCCGGAGTAGCAGGGCTGGGCGTCCTGCGGGCGTCGGAGCCTGCACCCCTTGCGGTGGGCCGCAATTTTGAGCATCAGGTCTTCCGGGAAGCGCTGGCCCGACCAACCCAGCCCTGGAGCCATGCCGCCCTTCCCCCGGACACGCTGTCGTGGACCAGCGGGCAGCGAGCCATGCCAGTCACCGGTTTCAGCACCGGGTATCAGTGGTTTTTAATTCGAATTGCCCTCGAGGACACCGCGGCCCGTTCACTTTTGCTCGAAATTGGAAATGCCCACCTGGCCGAGGTCAGGGTTTTTATCCGCCGCACAGACCGCATAGACTCCTTTGCCGCCGCCGGCTCCCGCACGGCCTTTCAGGACCGCGTTCTGCCTTATCGCCTGCCGGCCTTCCCCATTGAATGCAGTACCCGCGAAGCGGTTGAGGTTTACCTCCGGGTCCGCGGAGACGGCACCAACCGCACCATTCCCATTGAGCTCTGGGATCGCGGGCGTTGGGAGGCCGATTGCCGAACCCGGCTGACTTTCTTTTCGGCATTCTTCACGGTGATGACCACCATTGCCATCGTCGGACTGGTGATCTCGCTGGTCATTGCCATCCCGTTCCGCTGGCCCTGGCTGGCGTTCACCCTCAGCGGGACAGCGCTGGCCGCTGTTTATACCGGGCTGGCCAATGCCCTGATCTGGCCCGGCTCTGCGTTCCTGCAGTCGGCTGCCCTGCCTTTTCTGACCAATTCCACCTTGCTTGCCGGCACCGCACTGTTGCAGGCGCTCTACCGCACCCGGGAGCATTACCCCCGTCTGAACCGCGCCCTGAATCTGCTTCGCTTTTTTCTTCTCGGTGGAATGGTCTTTGCCCTCGTGGTCCCGTTTGTGAATAGCACCACCAGAACCATCCTGTTTTGCGCCGGCGAATCGGTCTTCCTGCTCGGCACGGTGCTGGTGCTGGTCACCGTGAGCACGTTTATTGCCACCCAGCGCAGGGGTGAACCCGTGATCATGATGATTGCCCTTGCACCGCAAGCCGCCGCCATCGCGCTGCATGCGGTGCAAAACCTCGGCTTTGTGAGATTTCCCTTTTCGCTCCATATCCTGGACTGGATCGGAGCCATCAACGTTACCCTGCTGCTCTCGCTGATTTTGCTCCGGCGCATCCGGTTGCTCATCAACGAAGGGTTCCGGGAGTTCAGTCAGGCCATTTTGCGGCGGCGTCAGAACACGTTTGCCCTGTTGCAGCGTGAATCGGCCGTTAGAAGAGATATCGGGCAGGACATTGACCAACGGTTGGGTCCGCTGATGCTCAGCGTGCAGCAGGGGTTGACCGGGTTTGATCCGCCGCTGCAAGATCTGTTGCAGCAACTCAGCGCCGCCCGCGCCGAGATCCGCGGCATCTGCGACAACCGGATTCCCTCTAATCTCACAGAGCGCGGCCTGATCAACGCCATCAGCGAAATTATCCAGCCGCTCGAAGCTGCCGGTACCCGGGTCAACTGCGTTTACCAGCGACCCAAACGGCTTGAAAAGCTGGACCTGCTCTACCAGCTTGTGCTGTTCCGCATTGCCCAGGGATTGCTGAACAACGTTTACAAACACGCCCAGGCCAGCCAGGTTGAGTTCTCCCTGCACGTTGAACGGGGATCGGTTTTGCTTGACCTGAAAGACAACGGCATCGGGTTTGATCCCGGGTTTGCGGGGGGTGGGGGAAAGGGACTCGCTATCATCCGCCAACGGGTCGAAACGCTCGGTGGCAGTTTTCAATTGCAGTCCCGGCCGGGCGGTGGGAGCCATTTCAGGATAGAAATTCCCCTGAAATTCTGACGCATGAAAACCATTCGTCATTTGCTGTTTGTGCTCCTGATCCTGTGGTCGTTTTCGCTGCCGGGCTGTCCGGTGTTTAACCTTGACCAAACGTTCCGCCGCAATGTGCTGACCGAGCTGAGAACGCCGCACAGCCTGGACACGGTGTTTTACACCGCCACGTTTACCAACAGCAGTGAACTTCCACTGGAATTGGTGCTGGAATTGCGAAATCCATTTCTCCGACAGATTCAGGTGCAGTGGGTCATCGGCAGCGGAAAGCCGCTGGTGTTTAATACGGGTGCGGATTTCCCCTTTCAGGAACGCCCGCTGCCCAATCGCTTTTTCACATTCCCCCTTACCCTGCAGCCCTCAGACAGCGCAACGCTGATCCTGAGTTTGCAAAACCGCGGTTATCGCGACCGCGTAGTGGTAGAGCTTCATCACAAGCAATCCTTTGCCTCCTTGAGCAACCGCCGCATCACCGTGCTGACCACCTACCTCTCGGCGGGCATTTTTACCCTCGTGTTCGGCTTCATCATTCTGGCCGTGATCCGGGCATATATCCGATTTTCGTTCATTTATTATTTCGGCATCGGGTTGTTGCTGGTGGCCACGTTGCAAGGGCTTGCTTTTCAATACGCCTGGCCCAACCACCCGGGATGGCAGAGTTTCGCCAAGCCGATTTTACTCAACGCAACTTTTCTCGGCGGCTTCCGGTTTTTGCAGCGCTTTTTTAGAACAGGTCTCAGCCTGCCGTTTTTTGACCGCATCCTTTATCTGCTGATGATCGGTCTGGGTTCTTTTGCCGCGCTGGCGCTGGCCACGCCGTTGATGAGCCCCACCGGATTGCGCATTTACCAGAGCGCCAACGATGCCTGGTTTTTAGCCTGTATTGTCATGGTGGCGGTCATTCCCCCGGTTTACTACGCCCGCACAAAACTGCCTGAAGCCCTTTGGTTCCTGGTGGCTTACGCGGTGCTCATGGCCTCTGTGCTGACCGGGATCGGCAGCGGGCTTGGCTTATACCGCACGGGACCCGCGCTGGACACCTGGATTTTAGCGGGGGTGTTGATTTTGCACATCGTTATTTCCGCCGTCATTCTTGAACGGGTTCGCCTGGTGGTTGAAGAGCAGGCGCGGGCGCGCCGCGATCTTGCCCTTGAAAAAATCCGGCAACTCCGCGACCTGGTCATTCAGGAGGAAATGGAACGCGAGCGAATCGGGGCCGACCTTCACGACGAAGCCGGTTCGCGTTTTGCCGCCATGAAGATGGCCTTATCCGGGCTGGCTTACCGCGAACAAAATTCTGCGCGCACCGCGGCCCTGCAGGAACTGATCGCTGAAGTGGACCGCATTTGTGAAGTGAACCGCACCATTTCGCACCGCCTGCTTTCGGTGAGCCTCAACCAGGCGGGCCTGCCCGAGGCATTGCGGGAATATCAGGTCCGGCTTCGGGCCAAAGGTCGCCACGTGGTGTTCCGCGTTGCGCCCGGCACCCTTGACGGCCTAAGCGATACGGCCGAAATTCTCATTTACCGGGCCATCCTTGAAGTGGTCGAAGGGCTGTACGAAAACGTGGCATCCTTCCGCGTTTTGCTTGAAGACACCCCTGACCGGCAGGAACTGGTCCTGACCGCCGAGTCCATTGATGAAGCCCTCCCTCCGGTAGATCCCGCTGACGTGACGTTAAGCAGTCTTCGCACCCGGCTTTCGCTCTTTAGCACCACCCGGGAGGAATCGCTGCAATTTTTATCATCAGGCGTGAGGATATGGTTGCTGAAAAAGGTGGAGAGTGCCGGGGTTTGAGGGGTGGTGTAGGATTAGCTCGCTTTATAGGAAGAAGGAAAGACAGACAATATGTATCTCTACGGCAAGTCTTTTGATGGAAGCGGAAGTTGTATACAGAGCTCTTTGGCTTATGATGGCATTGAAATAACCGCAATTACACCCCCCACTCTCCCCTGGATGACTTTTAATTTAGGGCTTTGGCCGCCTGCTGTTAAAAGGGTATTTTTCTGCAACCAGAGGGCCTTCGATTATTTTTTTTAGCTGTGCTACCACCTTCGTCTATTTCTTATATTTGAATAGATAAGTGAAACTAAAGCGGGAACATATGCGATATTACAGCAAGTGGGAGAGTTGACTTTATTGGGATGTTGGCTGCAAGCAAAATACAAAGAAAGTGATGAGCAATGGAAAAGTCACACAGACATCACTATCTCCCTAAATTTTACATCAAAGGTTTTACTGACACGACTGGCTTCCTTTATGTATATGATAAGGAGAAAAGTAAATTTATTGGAACTAAGAGAAGTCCAAAATCAGTTTTTTATGAGACAGATAGAAACATAGTGGATTTTAGTGGACATAAACTTGATTTGCTTGAGACAATGTATGCCAAGTTGGACAGTAAAACTTCGATGGACCTTATGCAAGTCCTAGCGAACAAATGTTTTACTCCAGAAGAGCTAACAAGTATCGCCATTTTAGCGAATCTTTTGAAATGGCGGGTTCCTAAAAGAGATGAACTGTTTAATAAAATTAAGCACGATCTTACTATGGATGATTTATCAATTCAGATTAAAATGGATGCAGAGAATATGGATGATGGAGTAGCAGCTCTTAATCACATTGAGAGCTCCGACATATACCTGGCGTCAAAAAGAATTTTGTTAGCAATGCAGCCGTTTATCGATTTAATAGATATTTCAAATTTATACAATTATAGTTTTATTGAATCAAACAACTCATACCCATCTTTGATTGGTGACAACCCAGTTATTGAAATGGGAGATACTAGAATTGGAAAAATAAGAGATTTTATTTTCCCGTTAAGTTCGAGAGACACATTTATTTTTAAACAGGACTGTAAAAAGAGGGTCAATAGTTTGCAGTTCTTTCTTCAAAAAGATTTGGCGATCTTAGAATCCTCAGTAAGATTTGTAGGTTGCAAGAGTAAGGAGCATTTGGAATTTGTCATTCAGTTGCATGATGAGATAAAAACTGATCTTCATACTATTGATTTTACCGACAAATTATTCAAGTATATTGATTGATTTGCCTGCAGCCAACAAACGGTTTCTGAAAACGCAAATACGAACTCGTGTTAGTTCATCGCAGTACAGAAAGATGTCTGCCTCGTACTAACTGTTTTTGCGTCTTTCAGAAACCGTAATCATTACCTGCAACCCCTAACGAGCGGCAATCCTTCTATTGAACTGAAGGGCATACCCTGAACAGCCCACTGCACATTACAGCACATTCGCAAGCCACACAAGAGCCGAAACGCAAACCCGATTTTGCAAAAGTGGCTCATTTTAGCCATTGCACTTTAATCATTTTAATAGCTTTATGAAATGGACGTATTGACCAAGGAGCAGAGACGGAAGAATATGCAGGCTATCAAAAGCAGGGCGACAAAGGATGAGGTTCTTTTGGCGAAGACGCTTTGGCATCGTGGACATCGTTACCGTAAAAACGATAAGACTGTTTTTGGTAAACCAGACCTGACTTTCAAGCACCACAAACTAGTCATTTTTGTTGACAGTGAATACTTTCATGGCAAGGACTGGATGATCGAAAAGCACCGTATCCAAACGAACCGAGACTTTTGGTGGGCAAAGATTGAAGGCAATATGAAGCGGGACAAGAGGGTGAATGAAGAACTTGTTAAGACAGGGTGGATAGTTTTGCGGTTTTGGAGCAAGGAAATACGAAAAAGTTTGGCATCTTGCGTAGATAAAATTGAAGCAAATTTAATGTAATAAATGGCGACTTACAGTGCAGTTAAGGAGAAACTCAGTATAAACGTGGACAGACATTTAAATGACGGCTTCGCCCACCTGACACATTTCTGGCAGAATCATAATAACGGAGTTTCTTTATATTTTAAGGCGTCTGCAAAAGAGTACTTGCAGGAGAAAATATTATCTATTGTTGAAGAGCCTGAGCAACTTTTCATTCCTTTGAAATTTGACGTTCCTTTTCCTCCAAAAACCAACCAAAAATTCAAATTTGTTGACCTTTTTGCAGGTATTGGTGGCATACGTTTAGCCTATCAAAATATTGGAGGCAAATGTGTTTTCACAAGTGAATGGAACAAATTTGCCAAAAAAACTTACGAAGCCAATTTTGGTGAAGTTCCTTTTGGCGATATTACCCAAATCAGCGAGAAAGCTATTCCCGACCACGATTTGTTATTGGCTGGTTTTCCGTGTCAGCCATTTTCAATAGCAGGTGTTTCAAAGAAAAATGCATTAGGTAGACAGCACGGTTTTTTGGATGAAACACAAGGCACATTGTTTTTTGACATTGCAAGAATTTTGGAACACAAAAGGCCAAAGGCTTTTATGTTGGAAAATGTCAAAAACCTAGTTTCACACGACAAGGGCAACACTTTTAAAGTTATAAAAAACACACTAATCGAGTTAGGTTATTCAATACACTACAAGGTTTTGGACGGAAAACATTTTGTGCCTCAACATCGTGAAAGAATAATCGTTGTCGGTTTCAGAAAAGACATTTTTAGAGGCAAAGAAAACTTTAAATTTCCTATCCTTCCAAAGCCGTCTGCAAAAATCAAAGATATTCTTGAAGAAGAAGTAGGTACCAAATACACGTTGACAGATGGGCTTTGGAACTATTTGCAAAACTATGCTGCAAAACACAAAGCACAAGGTAATGGTTTTGGCTTTGGAATGACAGACCTTAACGGTATTTCAAGAACTATTTCGGCACGTTATTACAAGGATGGTTCGGAAATTTTAATACCGCAAGACGGCATTAACCCAAGACGGCTTACACCAAGAGAATGTGCCAGATTACAGGGTTTTCCTGATAAATTTGTTATTCCTGTTTCAGACAATCAAGCGTATAGACAATTTGGTAACTCAGTAACCGTACCGCTTATACAGGCTGTAGGAAAACAATTAGTAAAAACTTTACTAGCAATAGATGAATCTGCAAAATCTCAAAAAGCTATTTGTTGATAATGGCTGTAAAAAAATTTATGTAAAGCTTCTTTCTCCTAACGATAACTCTAAAAATCAGGTGTATTTGGCTAAGGGTAGTTGGGAGATTTTGAATATTTTTCCGCTGTCAGAAATTCGTCATGAAAGTGCTGGAGATTGGGAGAAAGAACGATTTAAAGCATCATTAAAGTTTTATTGGTTAAACAACGAGGGACAACTTAGCTTAGCTCCTAAGTCTCAATTCATATTATATCCCAAGTACCCCGAAATAAGATTTTCTGGTTTTTTAGAGAAATGCGAAAGCCCACCTTCAGAATTGATGACGCAGCGCTTAGCGGACAGATTATTGTTTTTAGGTGTTTCACAATTAGGGAATGTATTAGGCTATGCTGCTGCACCAAATTCAGAAATAGCTCAAGAATTTAATGGAGTCAAGTCTGAAGCAGAAGTTGGTGTTTTCAAAGTCATTGAACTGCCACAATCGGTTAACAACAGAGAAAAATTGCTTGCCGAACTTTACCGTATTCACCAGTTAGATTGGATAGATTCAAAGAGTCTTACAAAAAATGGTCTTGTATCTTGTACTGCTTCACATTGCGGGGGGTATACACTTGAAGCAGAACTCGGAATAACTCGTAATGGTTTTGCTGAACCAGATTTTCTAGGGTGGGAGGTGAAAAATTTTGGAGTTACCAAGTTTACCGATTTAAACTCCTCTGCCGTAACACTCTTTACACCTGAGCCAACAGAAGGAATATACAAGACAAGTGGAGTTGATTTTTTCATTAGGACCTATGGCTATCCAGATAAAAATGGGAAGCCAGATAGGTTAAATTTCGGTGGTGTTCACAAAGCAGGAATTCGTCACCCTTCCACAAATCTGGAAATGCAGCTTATTGGCTTTGACATAGCAAGTGGAAAAATTAGAAGTACCAATGGACGTATTGCATTAATAGATACGAATGGTAATGAGGCTGCCTCGTGGAGTTTTGCGTCAATGCTTTTGCATTGGAATAAAAAGCACAATCAGGCTTGTTATGTTCCCTCTCTTTCTGACACATCAGGAAATAGAAGATACAAGTATGGTGATAGAGTAATTTTAGGCACAGGTACGGACTTTCAACTTTTCCTAAGACAAATGGCTATTGGAAACATCTACTATGACCCTGGAATAAAAATGGAGAATGTATCTACGAAGCCGAAAGTTAAAAAGCGGAGTCAGTTCAGGATCAAGTCGCAACATTTGATCAATTTGTATATAAACAATGAAGTTGTAACATTACCTTAGTGTCAACGCATAAGAGTACACATTTGTAGGCGGCGCAAGCAATGTCAAACAAGCAGGCGTTTGCGAAAGACATTGTTTCTTTCCGAGACTCCATGGACAGACGAAAATGGGGGCAATCAAGTAACAGCGGTTTGGCGTTATGGCGGGTTCAGTGCTTCGTAGGACAGTTTTGTGGTAGGTTCAAGTGCAGTTCTTCGATTGAACTTTTATGCTAAAAGTCCGCCATTACGCCAGTCGCAAAACGTCAGTCTGTCTAAAAACCCGGCTATAACTTGTGGATTATTTTTTGATTAATTGAAGATATAAAAAGGTTTGGTGTTTGTAGCTTGTGGCTATGCAATTTTTACCCGGCAAGCCCCGCGATCAGTTGTATTTGATTCCCACCACGCTGGATCAAACCGTTGCTTCTGATAATGAAGTCCGGCTCATTGATGTGTTTGTGGAGAGCATGGATCTCCGTGCAATGGGATTTCATTTCCCGGAAGGGAAGGGTGCTCAGGGCGGCCGTCCGGCCTATCACCCTTCGGTGTTGTTGAAGCTGTATTTATACGGCTACCTGAACCGGATCCGCTCTTCCCGGGCGCTGGAGCGGGAATGTGGACGGAATATTGAGCTGATGTGGCTCTTGCAAGTACTGGTGCCGGATCACAACACCATTTCTAATTTTAGACGGGATCACTCCGAGCCGCTCCGCGAAGTATTCCGTTCTACTGTGCGCACCGCCGACCGGTTTGCCCTGCTGGG
>JANNSM010000221.1:0-1832 GCA_031402635.1 Bacteroidota bacterium
GCCAGCTACAGCATCACCAAACCGTCCGGCTTCTTCGGTAACCACCCGTCCATCAGCCGCGCCGTCCGCAGCGCCTTCCGCTGCATCGCCCAACAGACCCGGAGTTTCTCCATTCAGCCCTCCATCCGCATCTGCACCGGAAAGACCGTCGTTTAATCCCAACGCTCCAGCTGCTGAAGCACCTGGCCGGCCCTCGGGTTATTCCGGTTCAGCCACAGCCGCAGGACCCGCTTCCGCTGCACCGGACCGACCAACCCCAGGATTCTCCCGTCCCGGCTCATCCGGATTATCCGGAGCCACAGGAACTTCCCGCAGCACAGTTGACCGGCGGGTACCGTATGGGGGTGTTCGAAGCAATTCCGCTATGCCATCTCCCGGCTTACCCCGTGATCCCGGCGCGCCCTCATCTCCGGGTGCAAGCCCTTCAAACCCCAATTATCCCGGTCCTGGCTATGATCGGGGATCGCGGCCGGAAATAGCTCCGAACGCAGTCCCAAATCGCCAGCCCGTTGCTCCCAACCGCGTAACACCCGGCACCAGCCGTCCGGAACGCAGTCCCGGCACATCAATTTTTGGCGGCAGCCGGGGTAACCCGGGATCGCCGGCACCATCCGGGGGAATCAGCAGACCATCTGGCGGCAGCCGGCCTTCAGGAGTCAGCAATTCCGGCGGCTCTCGCCCTTCCGGCTCATCCGGTGCCAGCGGTTCCCGCAGCGGACGATCGAGACCGTGACAGTTCCACCCGACTTCTGCGGGCACGGATACCAGACCGGTAAAATATACCGGAGTCGTTTTAATCTAATTTGGTCACGATGAAGCCATTTGCCATGAAAAATCAAACTTTTCTGGTCGCTCTCGGTCTTTTCCTGTCTTTGGGTATTCGTGCGCAAAATGATGTGGATGCCCTTCGCTATTCCATGCTTCAATACGGTTCATCGGCACGGGCAATCGGAACGGGCGGTGCATTTGGCGCTATCGGAGGGGACTTTGGAGCAATCAGTATCAACCCGGCGGGGTTAGGCGTTTACTCGAGTTCGGAGATCCAGTTCAGCCCCGGATTTACTTTCACCGGCGCCAGGAGCAATTACCTGGGAGTGCAAACCGATGACAGCAGGGCTAACGTCAATGTTGGATCAGCGGGTTTTGTTTATACCGGTAAAAACGACAACTACCGCTATGGCTCCGGTTTGCGTCATGTTTCAACAAGCTTCGCTTTTGGCGTGAATCGCCTGGCGGGTTTTAGTTCAGGCCGAGAATTCAGTGGATACAACCAAGACAACTCCCTGCTGGATTCATATGAGGATTTCCTGAACAGCGGTTCCGGAACGCCGACTTCCGAAGCCTTTGATGCGGATCCTTTCGGTGCCGGATTGGCTTATGATGCTTACCTGCTCAATCCGATTCCCGGCGATTCCATGCGTTACTACGGGGTGATTCCCGATGGTGAGGTATGGCAAACCAAACGACTCACTTCCCGGGGTTCAGTTTCTGAAATGCTCATTGCCCTGGGTGCTAATTTTGGGCACAAACTATACATCGGAGGTTCTGTTGGCATACCGTTTTTAAAGTATGTTGAAGAATATACCTATTCGGAAAGCGATCGCGACGATGCGATTGCCGGGTTCAGCCATTTTGACCAGCAAACCAATCTGGAAACAAAAGACCAGCACTGGAACGTGAAAAGTATTTGGATTCGTGATAGCGTTCGGAACCATATACGAATTTGGAACTGTAGCTTATCCAAATTAAGAAAAAAAGAATAGTTTTCATAAACTTTTATTAAAATATATCCATAAAAAATTCATATAACTTTATTTCTGTATTAAAAAAAT
>JANNSM010000222.1:0-3076 GCA_031402635.1 Bacteroidota bacterium
ATGAAAAAAGTGGCCGGTACGCTGAAACTTGACCAGGCTCAGTACCGCGAACTGGAAGCATTCGCAAAATTTGGTTCCGACCTTGATCCGGCCACGATGGCGGTGCTTGAAAAAGGCAAGCGCAACGTGGAAATCCTCAAGCAGGGCCAGTTTCAGCCGGTAACCGTCGGCAACCAGATCGCCATGGTTTACCTCGGTTCCCAAGGGTTGCTGCGGGATGTTCCGGTCAATAAAATTCGCGAGTTCGAAGATCATTTTCTCAGCCATATGCAGGCGAACTTCAAGAGCGTGCTCGACGATCTGGCTGCCGGCAAATTCAATGATGAATTGACTGGCACACTTGCCAGAGAAGCCAAAGTCATGTCGCTCCAGTACAAGAAAACCGCCTAAACCCGTTCCATGTCCGGCAAGCTAAAGGAAGTTCGCATCAGGATCAGCTCGGTTACTTCTACTCAGCAGATCACTAAGGCCATGAAAGTGGTATCGGCCGCCAAGCTGCGCAAAGCGCAGGATGCCATCGTGCGCATGCGACCTTACTCCGCCAAGATGACCAGCATTCTGGAAAACCTGGCTGCTGCAACTCAGGACGAAGTGAATATTCCCCAGGCTGAAGAAAGACCGGTGAAAAAAGTGCTGATTGTGGCCATCAACTCGGACCGCGGTTTATGTGGCGGATTCAACAGCAATGTGGTCAAGCAGGTCCGCCTTCTGGCCAAGACCACCTACGCAGAGCAGGCTTCGCGCGGTGATTTAACGATCATGCCTTTGGGGAAAAAATCCGCAGATGCTTTCCGGCGGCTGGATTTTCCCGCGATTTACGAATACTCAACCATCTTTCAGTCGCTCAGTTTTGAGCAGTCTAAAGTGATTTCGGATTATCTCAAAGCCGCTTTTGCAAAAGGCACCTATGACCGCATAGATGTGGTATTCAACAGTTTCAAAAATGCGGCAACACAAGTGCTCATTGCCGATCAGTTTCTGCCGATAAGAAAGCCGGCTGAGCAGAAGGGAATTTCCGGTCAGTCAAATATTGATTTCATCTTTGAACCGGACCGGGAAACCATGGTCGCCGAATTGGTGCCCCGGATTTTGAACACTCAGTTTTACCGTTTTTTGCTGGACTCCAATGCTGCGGAACACGGAGCGCGTATGACCGCCATGGACAAGGCCACGGAAAACGCCGGTGAATTGCTCAAGGAGCTGCGTGTTTCCTACAACCGTGCCCGCCAGGCGGCTATCACCACTGAACTCACCGAAATAGTGAGCGGCGCCGCGGCTCTTACCCAGGGTTAATCGCTGTTCCATACATTTTGCAGGATCTTGAACGCCATATTGAGGCTGTAATTTTTTCCGCCGACCATCCGGTCCCGGTATCAGACCTGGTCAATGCCCTCAACCGGGCCTTGGAACTGGAACTGGATGCGAACGTGGTGATCAACCACCTTGAAGCCCTACTGACTAAATACGAAGACGATTACTTTCCCTTCAAAATTGTTCAGACCGGAGGCGGGTACCGTTTTTTGACCAAGGATGTTTACCATTTATCGGTTTCGTCTTTTCTGAATATCAAAGCCCGGCGCAGACTATCCACCGCCGCGATGGAAACGCTGGCTATCGTCGCTTACCGGCAGCCGATTTCTAAAACGGAAATTGAAAACATCCGCGGTGTGAATTGCGACTACTCCATTCAAAAGCTGCTGGAACGGGAACTCATTCAAATCGCCGGTCGTGCGGACACCCCTGGCAAACCGCTGTTGTATGCCACCAGCGCCGGCTTCATGGATTATTTTGGCATTAACTCCGTTGATGACCTGCCCAAGCTCAAAGAATTTGAGGAAGGGGGTGATGTCATGGGCATTCCGGCCGATGCACTGGAAGACGAAGTGCGCCTGGGACCGGATGAAAATCGCCGGCACACTGAAGACGATGCTGTTGATCCGGAAGCAATCAGATCAAAAGATATATCCGCTGGGACTGCTGATGATTTACCGGAAAATCCAGAAGAAATTTTTCCGGAATTCGAAGACCGGGAGGCGCCGGTTGACTGAAAGCCAGTGTGCTGTTTTACCGGCAACAATTCCTTGCTTAGCTTTCCATCTCCGGTTTAATCGGCAGCCTGGTCTCCCTTCTTGCCGCAACCGGAAAATTCATCTGCCATGGCCAAACGATCAACGCGCAAAACCCAGGAGCCTTTCCGGGGAAAGGCCGCTAAAGGCATGGTTAAAAAATCCAAGCCCATCGGCGGGGTGGGAAAAGATTCGGTTGGTCGAAAGAAGGACCGACCATTGGACCGCAAGCCGGACCGCGATTCATTTTACGAGCCGGAGTCTGGCAAGGCTGGCCGCAAGCCTGGTGTTAAGCCGGCGGCCGGAAGCGCAAACCGCAAGCCGGAGCGCAAGCCATTGAAGGAGCCGGCGGCCGGAAGCGCAAACCGCAAGCCGGACCGAAAGCCGTTGAAGGAGCCGGTCGTGATCCGGAAAACGGGCCATGATAAAAAGGCAGAGGCCGGGGAAGGTCCGGAGGTCATGAGGCTGAACCGCTTCCTGGCCCATGCCGGAGTGGCATCGCGGCGCAAAGCGGATGAATTGATAGCGGAAGGCCTCGTGACGGTTAACGGCGAAATTTCAACCGAAATGGGCAGAAAAATCCTGCCCGGCGACAAAGTCGAGTACCGCGGCAAAACCCTTCGCCCGGAACGGTTCATTTACGTTCTGCTCAACAAACCCAGAGGATTTCTCACCACAACCGCCGATGATCGCGGCAGGCGAACCGTCATGGAACTGGTGGAAAAGGCCGGGAGCAGAAGGATTTATCCGGTCGGAAGACTAGACCGCAACACCTCCGGATTGTTGCTGCTGACCAACGATGGAGAGCTGGCCGAAGAGCTGATGCACCCGCGCTATGAAGTTGAAAAAATGTACTCCGTTACCCTGGACAAGGCGTTGAAGGATGAGGACTTGCAACGGCTTCGCGAGGGAATTACCCTGGAAGATGGTTTGCTGGAACTGGATGAGATCGCTTTTTCCGATGCCCATGATCCCCGCGAAGTGGGCGTGGCCCTGCACAGCCTGGGCGA
>JANNSM010000223.1:0-2287 GCA_031402635.1 Bacteroidota bacterium
ATTCTGGTTTACCGGTCTGATTCCCGACCTGGCAACGGTTCGCGACCGGGTCACCAACAAATGGCAAAAGCGACTTTACGCCATCTTTTCTTTTGGCTGGAGAGGTTCCGTCAAGGAATGGCAGCGTTTTGAATCGCTTTCGCTGATCCTGGCCGGTCTCGCAGCCCCCCTGGTGCTTTCGGTGCACACCATCGTGTCTTTCGACTTCGCCACATCCATCGTTCCCGGTTGGCACACCACCATTTTTCCTCCCTACTTCGTTGCCGGTGCCATCTTCTCCGGTTTTGCCATGGTGCTCACCCTCATGCTGGTGGCGCGTGCTGTACTGAAACTGGAGGATTACATCACCATTGGTCATATTGAATCTATGAACAAAGTGATTGTGCTCACCGGCTCAATCGTCGGCGTGGCCTACATCACCGAGTTGTTCATGTCCTGGTATTCGGCTAGCCCGTATGAGGGGTACGCTTTTCGCAACCGCGTTTCCGGACCCTATTGGTGGGCTTACTGGTCTATGATGACCTGCAACGTGATTTCTCCGCAGTTCTTCTGGATCAGATCGCTCCGCCGGAGCGTGATGTTCACATTCATCATGTCCATTTTCATCAACATCGGCATGTGGTTCGAACGCTTCGTCATCATTGTGACCTCGCTTCACCGCGACATGCTGCCTTCCGCCTGGAGCTACTACACGCCAACTTGGGTTGAGGTAACCATTTTCATCGGCACGCTGGGCTTCTTTATGACCTGCTTCCTGCTCTTTGTCAAACTCGCACCGGTGGTTGCCGTTGCCGAAGTCAAGGCCATTTTGAAAACCGCCGGCGACCAATACATTCACGATTCCCCGGATCATGCCAAGGCCGGTCACCAGACTCCTGTTCAGAGCGCCGGGAGCTACGATACCCTGATTAAACCGCAGTACGACGATGAGTAAGCAGTCAAAACGCATTCTGTACGGCTTGTACGAGGACGAAGAGATTCTACTCCAGGCGGTAAAAAGTGCCAGGGCAGAAGGTCTGAAAATCTGGAATTGCTTCACGCCATTCCCGGTGCACGGCCTTGATCACGCCATGGGCATCAAGGATACCCGGATCCATACTGCAGGTTTTGTTTTCGGTGCCACCGGTACACTGACCGCGCTATCGTTCATGGCCTGGGTCAACACCATCAATTACCCGATCATTTTCGGTGGCAAACCAAACCTGAGCATTCCTTCCTACATACCGATCACCTTTGAGGTGACGGTGCTTTTCGCTTCCGTGGGCATGGTATTGCTGTACCTGTACATCAACCGTCTGGCCCCCGGCATGAAACCGGAAATTCTGGACCCCCGTACTACTTCTTATCTTTTCCTGATGGGGTTCGAAATTGATGATTCTTCAAGTTCGGCGCAGGTTGACGATGTGCGGCGGGTGCTGCGTGAAACCGGTGCTATTGAAATTGCAGAAAAGACCATTGATGACCACCAGGACGGAACCATTCGTCAGATTTTTTGAACATGGGTAACGATTCCTGCCATAAAATCGCAAGACTGCTCAGGCCTTTCAGAACTGAATCTTTCATGACGAAAACGCTGCTCACCGCTGTTGCTATTTTCCTGGGATTGTCAATCCTGGCGTCCTGCCACGCGGGAAAGAACGACCCCGGTGTCGTTTATTCTCCGGATATGTACTATTCGCAGGCTTATGAATCCTATGTACCCAGCAAGGTTACCGAAGACGGACTTTCCGCCATTCTTCCGGTAGAAAATACGGTTCCTTACGGACGCCGGCTTGATGGTGAGCCAACCCTGGAGCCCTGGCCCTTCCCCAATCTCAGCGATGCTGACACGGCAACGATCATGCCGGCGATGGAACGCTATGCCAACCCTGTTTTGGTAACGGATAAAGGGCTCGCCATGGGTCAGAAAAACTTTGGGATTTATTGTTCAATCTGTCACGGCAGCAACGGACAAGGCAAAGGATACCTGGTAACCGGCACCACGTATGGACAGGTACCGGCCAATCTTATGGACCCGCGGTTTCTCTACGGGGCATCGGATGCCTGGTTCTACCATGTTCTGCAATACGGCAAGAACTCCATGGGCTCTTATGCTTATGCGCTTAACCGCGAGCAGCGTTGGGAAATCGTTCACTACATCCGCTCCCTTCAGAAAACGTACATCGCCGAAAAAGAGGCTGCCGATGCCGCTGCTGCGCTTGCAGCCGCTTCAGCACCTCCTGACACTATGACAATTAAAACAACCGCGGTGGCAGCCAAACCAACCGTCGCTGCCAGCGCAAAGTGA
>JANNSM010000224.1:0-3135 GCA_031402635.1 Bacteroidota bacterium
ACGGCACCTACTTTGTTCAAATGATCAGCAATGGCGAGCGTGTGGTGAGCAACTTCACGATTGCCCGATAACGAGCCAGGCTCTTGCCCGGAGCGTCAGTTTCCGGTAAATTAATCTGATTACCGAACGCGAAAGCGACCCGGCCGGTCCCCTCGGGACCGGCCGGGGTTTTTTAGTTTTGTCCCCAATAGTCTGCGATGCAATCCGTAAACATGCTGGGCTTGAAATTACCTACCGATCCCCGCTGGGTTAACCTGGCTGCGCGGAGCCTGGAGGAAATTCTCACCGACCACGCTTACTGCGAGCAAAAGGCCGCTTCCACCTGTATTTCCCTGATTCAGCAATACCCCGAAAAAACCCGTTTGGTTCGGGAGCTCGCACCGATTGTAACGGAGGAATGGGGACATTTCCGCCAGGTTTTGCGCGAAATGGAGCGCTGCGGAATCGCGCTGGGGAGGCAGCGCAAGGACGAGTACGTCAACAAATTGCGGGCCGAAGCGCCGAAGGGACTTTCCCGGGAAGATTCATTGCTCGAAAAACTGCTGGTGGCCGGGCTGATTGAAGCGCGGAGCTGCGAGCGTTTCCGATTGCTTTCCCTGCATCTTCCGGACCCGGAGTGGAAAGCGTTTTACCACCAGTTCATGGTTTCCGAAGCAGGCCATTACCGGTTGTTCCTGGACCTGGCCCGAGAATATTTCGATGCCGGTTCCGTCAGTAAAAGTTGGCAGCAATGGCTGGTCAAAGAAGCGGAAATCCTGGGGAGCATGAGCCCACGGGGCGAACGGATGCATTGAGTGCGTAGTCTTTGTCCTCATGGTGACTACGCATTTCCAGGTTCTTCACTTCGCCGCAGCTTCAGAAATTTTACATTTCGCTTCAATCCGCGAAACCCCGCCCGCTTCACAGCCGAGTTCCTGAAAAAACGTTGAAAAACGTCTTCCGTCATTTCTTCCCAGTCCCTGGTTTTTAAATCCAAAAGGCCTTCGTGTAGTTCAAACGCCGGCTCCTGATGACGGCGGGCAAAGCGGTTCCAGGGACAGACTTCCTGGCAGATATCACAGCCAAACGCCCAATTGCCGAACTGCCCCTGGTGAGCAGCCGGAATCAATTCGTCTTTCAGTTCTATGGTGAAATACGAAATGCAACGGCTGCCGTCAACAACATAGGGTTCTGGAATGGCGCCGGTGGGGCAGGCATCCATGCAGGCCGAGCAGGTGCCGCAGAAGTCGGGCATTGGACCGTCCGGTTCCATCACCAGATCGCTGATCAGTTCACAGAGAAAAAAGTAGGAACCGGCTTTCGGATTGATGAGGTTACCGTTTTTTCCCACCCAGCCAGCACCACTTCGCCTCGCCCATGCGCGCTCAAGAACCGGGGCTGAATCCACAAATACACGTCCATCAACCGCACCGATTTCCCGCCCGATCCACGCCATCAATTCCCGGAGCTTTGCTTTGATCACCTGGTGGTAATCCCGGCCATAGGCATACTGGCTTATGCGGGGTGCCGTTGGGTCAGCGGGCTTGTCCGGATTGTGGTAGTTGTAGAGCAAGGTCACCACCGACTTTGCTCCCGGCACCAGCAACCGGGGGTCCAGCCGTTTGTCAAACCAATTGGCCATATAGGCCATTTTGCCGTGCATGCCGCGCTTTAGCCAGGTTTCGAGTCTAGGTGCTTCTTCGGCGAGAAATTCGGCTTTGGAGACACCGCAGAACTGGAAACCCAACGCGGCAGCCTGGGCTTTGATGCGGCGGGTAGTTTGTTCGGGCGAGGTCGGCACGAAAGTTCAGGATTTTGCCAGGTCGGCGAGCTGGTCGCTGGGTAGGATCGTCAGGCCCGGCGGCTGACGCAAAGCCATGATCACCATAGCCCGGGCAACGTCTTCTGCCCGAATCGGCCGATACTGTTTGAAAGGGCCCTGCATCAGGGAACTGAACAAGGGCATAACGACCTGGGCCAACCGTTCTCCTGTGCGGTTTTCACGGCGATCGCCGAGCAGGAGTGAAGGGCGGTAAATGCAGGTAGTTGTAAAATCAAGGGCTCCCAGATCGCGTTCCATCTCGCCCTTGATACGGCTGTAAAAAACCGGGGATTGAGGATTGGCACCCATAGAACTAACCAGGTGAAAAGCCTTGCTACCGGCAGTCCTGGCCCAACGGGCCAGGTTCATCGGATACTGGTAGTCAACCTTCCGGAATGCCTCGCGGCTGCCCGCGTTGCTCATGGTGGTGCCCAGGCAACAAAAAACAACATCCGGAGTTTCTAAATCGTCAAAAGCCGTGGGCTCTCCATAACGTACAGTGATTTCTGCCAGCTTTGCTGTACTTAATCCTCCCGGGGTGCGGCGGAGAGAGACCACGTGCCCAACTTGCGTATTTTCAAGCAGCAAAGTTTGGAGATGGGCTCCTACCAAACCGGTGGCTCCGGCAATCAGAACTCGAATGGGCATGATGCCCAAAGATACACTTGTAGGTCAGGCTTGACCGTCACAACAACTTTCAAGCAGCGTAGAATAATCTGCCCGATCGGCGGCTGATTCGTGAACGAAACCGGAAATAATTTTTCCTTTATCAAGTATAAATATGCCGGGCATCTGGAAAGAATCACCCACTTCCTTGCCGATCATGTACCCTCGGGAAAACAGCAATTTAGCAAAGCGGACTAGTGCGCGGGGACCAAATAGCTCAGATATCCGACCTTTCCTCAGTCGGAATTTTTTATACAAAATACTTTCCTCGTCGGAAATCTGGTCCAGGTCTTCAAGACCATATTTTCTAAGGTGCTCCTGAGCTTCATCCGGTGAAACCATGTAGACAAGGACAACCCGGGTTCCGCATCGTTGAAAATCTTTCCGGACCCCGGCAATCTGGTCCATCGTGTCTTTGCAGAAAGGACAGCCAAAATGTCGAAGAAAAACCAGCAATACCTTGCTTTCGTTGGATAGTTCTTTTAAATTTTTACCCTCGGTTGTTTCAAAAAGATCCATGGGATAATCCACGCTGCTGAAGGTCTCGATCAACAAGTCGTCGGTGCGGTAAGAATTCCGGTAAATCAGGTAAACAATGATACCGAACAGGGGGATCCAAATAACCCAATTGCTGAGTACAAGGGGAAGAAACGAAGGATCCGCAATCC
>JANNSM010000225.1:0-4068 GCA_031402635.1 Bacteroidota bacterium
AACAAATCGCGATCGTTCAGAAAAGGGAGCCGCGTCCGGAATTCGGAAACGGAGTTTGCGGGAAGAACGAATGTAAACACACCGGCGCGGTCGGCAGTTTCCAGAACGGGCTTGCCCACCGGGTCAATCAAAACGGTGTCCCCGTTATAGGTATCGCCGGCGCCATCTTCCCCGATGCGGTTAACACCGGCCACCCAGCAGATATTTTCGATAGCTCTTGCCCGCAACAGCGCGTTCCAGGCTAGCGCCCTGCGAACAGGCCAGTTGGCCACGTAAATCATGAGATCCACACCGTCGGTGTTTCGGCTCCAGACCGGAAAACGCAGATCGTAACAGATCAACGGCGTGATCCGCCATCCCTGCCATTCCACTACAAGACGAGTGGTTCCGGCTTCAAAAACCTGATGCTCTCCGGCCAGGCTGAACAGGTGACGTTTGTCATAACTGAAAAGCTGACCGTCAGGCTGAATCCAGTAAAGGCGGTTATAAAACCGGTTGTTCTCCCGGATCATGAGGCTTCCGGCAACCACAGCCTCACGGGAACGGGCGGTTTCGGCCATCCAGGTAACGGATGGACCGTCAGGCGTTTCTGCCAGTTGACCGGCTTGCATAGAAAACCCGGTGTTGAACATTTCGGGCAGTACAATCACATCGGTCGCTTCCAAACCTTCAAGGACTTGGGTAAAATGCGCAAGGTTGGCCCGGGGATCTTCCCAGAACAAATGTTCCTGAACCAGGGTTAGCCTTAGATCGCGCATAGTTTTTCTGCAGCCTTCTCCAGTGTTTCATCCGACTTGGCAAAACAGAACCGGAGCACCTTGTTGTCTTCTTTGTTGCGGCAAAACACGCTGACGGGAATGGCGGCCACACCGTAATCGCCGGTCATCCGCACGGCAAAAGCATCATCGGCTTCTTCCGTGATTTCACGGAAACCGAGCAGTTGGAAATAGGTGCCGTGGCAAGGCATCAGGGTAAACCGGCTTGCACTGACCAGGTCGCAGAACCGGTCGCGTTTGGCCTCATAAAAAGCGGCCAGCTCCAGATAGGCATCCTTTCGAACGATAAATTCTGCCAGTGCAAGCTGAATCGGATGGTTGACGGCAAAGATCTGGTACTGGTGAACCAGCCGGAACTGTTTCATCAGATTCTCCGGGGCCAGGCAATACCCTACTTTCCAGCCGGTGTTATGGTAGGTTTTTCCAAAAGAAAACACGGCAAAACTGCGTTCGGCCAGCCGGGGATAACGGAGCACGCTTTGGTGAAGTTCTTCCTGGAAGATGATGTGCTCGTAAACTTCGTCGCTGAGAATGATCACGTCCGTGCCATCGGTGAGCTTGATGAGCTCCATCATGTCTTCCTCTCGCAGGATGGTTCCGGTAGGGTTGTGCGGACTGTTGATGATGATCATCCGCGTCCGGTTAGAAATGCGCTGCTTAACCGATGCCCAGGGATACTTGTAGTCCGGAAACTGGAGTGGACTGTGAATGGGCATGCCACCGGCCAAACGGATTGCCGGTACATAACTGTCGTAAGCCGGGTCAAAGATGATGACTTCATCGCCTTCGCGGACCACTGACTGAATAGCGGTAAAAAGCGCCTGTGTGCCTCCTGCCGTGATCGTGATTTCCTTTTCCGGTGAATACACTGCTCCGTAAAGCGATTCAGTTTTTTCGGCCAGGATCTCGCGAAGGGCCTGCACGCCCGGCATGGGGGCGTACTGGTTGAACCCCTTTCGCATATAGCTCGCCACGGCATTGATCAGGTCCTTGTTCGGCGGAAAATCGGGAAACCCTTGCGAGAGATTGATCGCGCCGGTTTCATTGGCCAGTGCCGTCATCTTGCTAAAGATGGACGTTCCGGTGTTCGGCAGTTTACTGATCAGGTTAGCGGGAAAAACAGGCATGTGCAGGCTTGGTCGTCAAATCTATAAATGTAGGGGCCGAAGGGATTGGGCGAAGAATTGGTATCGCCGGGATAAGGGTCAGAGGTAGCGGTCTCCTTTCTTGCGTTTTACATCGCTGGCTATTTCGCGGATAAACTGCTCCTTTTCCTTTTGGCAGATTAACAGGGCATCCGGTGTATCAATGACGATAAAGTCATCGAGGCCCTGCAGCACAACCAGTTTCTCATCCGGAGCTACAACCATGCAATTGGTGGCATCATAAATCATGACGTTATTGCCGTGTGCGGCATTTCCGAGGTAATCGCGGTGGTATTTTTCATAGAGTGAACCCCAGGTGCCAAGGTCGGACCAGCCAAAGCTGGCCGGTATGACCATGACGTTTTCGGCTTTCTCCAATACGCCGTAATCAATAGAAATGTTCGTGACTACTGAATAAGCCTTTCGAATGGCCTCTTTTGCTCCTTCCTTGCCAAAGCGGGGACGGAGTTCGCGGAAAGCTTCGCCGATTTCGGGCAGAAACTGGTAAAAAGCATCCAGAATGGTTTGAACGCGCCATACGAATATGCCGGAATTCCAAAGGAAGTCACCGGACCGCATGAAGGTCTTGGCCAGCTCCAGGTTCGGTTTTTCGGTGAAGGTCTTGACCGGGAAAACGGAATCATGCCCGTCTTCATCAAACTGAATATAGCCGTATCCGATGTCCGGGCGTGTTGGCCGGATGCCCAGGGTGATCAGGTCATCGTGGGATCCGACATAATGCAGGGCCTTGCCGATGATATCGTGAAAATCAGCTTCATTGATGATCAGGTGGTCTGAAGGCGCTATGATCATCCGCGCATCGGGGTTGCGCTCGGCAATGACATTCGCGGCCAAAGCAATGCAAGGACCGGTGTTTCGCCGCATGGGCTCGGCCAGGATCTGATTTTCACCCAGTGCCGGCAACTGCTCACGCACCAACCCGATATAATCCTCGTTGGTAACTACATAGATGTTTTCCGGCGGACAGATCGGGAGAAAGCGATCGTACGTTGACTGGAGCAGTGATTTTCCGGTGCCGAGCACATCAATAAACTGTTTAGGTTTAGATACACGGCTCATAGGCCAAAAACGACTGCCGATTCCGCCTGCCATAATGGCAACATAGGTGTTACTCATAACCCCAATTTGGGTGCAAACTTAGCCTTATTTGATGAGGCTCGAAGGGCATTTATCTTATCCACAAAGGCTTTAAAGAAATGCCTGAGCAAATGGTAGTTTTGCACTCGTTTTTGTTAAATTGAGACTGATTAGCGGTTTGCATCCGTAAACCCCCGTTTGCGGTAAATTCGCTGGATTACGGGTTTAGTGGAGGAAGGTATCGCGTCAATATCACGATCGGATTATTTTAAGTTTTCAGGGATCTGATGGAAGTTCAAGACATGCAACTGCAGGAAGCCCTGCAGATAAACTTCGGCTTTGACTCCTTTAAAGGAAATCAGGAAGCCATTATCAAGAATGTTCTCGAGGGTAAAGACACCTTCGTGATCATGCCAACCGGTGGGGGTAAATCCCTGTGCTATCAATTGCCGGCCATCCTTAGTGAAGGCACGGCGATCATTATTTCGCCCCTGATCGCCTTGATGAAAAATCAGGTTGACCAGGTGCGCGGTTACAGCAGCCAGGACGATATTGCCCACTTTCTGAACTCTTCGCTCAACAAAAACCAGGTCCGTCAGGTCAAGGAAGATATTACCGGGAAGAAGACGAAGATGCTCTATGTGGCACCGGAGACGCTCAAGAAAGAGGAGAATATCGCTTTCTTCCAGCAGATCCAGATCTCTTTTGTAGCCATCGATGAAGCCCATTGCATCTCTGAGTGGGGCCACGATTTCCGGCCTGAGTACCGGCACATTAAAACGATGATCAACGCTATCGGCGATGACATCCCGATTGTTGCGCTGACCGCAACCGCTACCCCCAAGGTTCAGTCAGACATCATCAAGAACCTGAATATGACTGATCCGGAGGTCTTCATTTCCTCCTTCAACCGCGATAACCTTTTCTATGAAGTCCGTCCCAAACCGGACAAGGCGGAGTTGCAGCGGGAAATCACCCGGTTTATCAAAGACCGTGCGGGCAAATCAGGGATAGTTTACTGCCTGAACCGAAAAACCACCGAAGAGGTT
>JANNSM010000226.1:0-9926 GCA_031402635.1 Bacteroidota bacterium
CGACCGTAACGGACTTAGCCAGGTTGCGGGGTTGGTCCACATTGCAACCGCGCATCACCGCGATGTGGTAGGCCAGCAATTGAAGCGGGATTACGGAAAGCAGCGGCGTCAGCGATTCCTCGGTTTTGGGAATCACAATGGTATAATCTGCCAGATGGCGGATCTGCTTGTCATCTTCTGCGACAATGGCAATGATGCGGCCTTTGCGCGCTTTGACTTCCTGGATATTGCTCAGGATTTTGTCGTATGCACTCGGGTTGGTCGCTAAAACCACCACCGGCATGTGCTCGTCAATCAGGGCAATCGGTCCGTGTTTCATCTCTGCCGCCGGATAACCTTCGGCATGGATGTAGGAAATTTCCTTGAGTTTGAGTGCGCCTTCCAGGGCTACCGGAAAATTGTAACCCCGGCCCAGGTAAAGGAAGTTGCGCACATCAACAAACTCTGCGGCAATGTTTCGGATCAGGTCATCACTTTCCAGCAGTTTCTCGATCAGTACCGGGATACGCTGCAACTCTTCAATGATCAGGTGGTAGCGCGACTCGGATATGGTGCCTTTAGCCCGGGCAATAGCCAAAGCCATGAGCGTCAGGATCGTGATTTGGGCGGTAAAAGCTTTGGTGGAAGCTACCCCGATTTCCGGCCCGGCATGGGTATAAGAACCCGCATCGGTTGCCCTCGCAATAGACGAACCCACCACGTTGCAGATACCGTAGATGGTGGCGCCACGGCTTTTCGCCATTTCCAAAGCCGCCAGAGTATCTGCAGTTTCACCGGATTGTGAAATGGCCATGACGATGTCGCGCTCATCCAAAACGGGGTTCCGGTATCGGAATTCTGAAGCGTACTCCACTTCAACCGGAATGCGGGCATAATCTTCAAACAGATATTCCGCCACCAGCCCGGCGTGCCAGGAGGTGCCACAAGCTACAATGATCAGGCGGTGTGCCGCGGCAAACCGGGCTTCGAATTCCTGAATGCCCCGCAGGTGAATACTCATGTCGGTCATGCCGATTCTGCCGCGCATAGAGTCCGTGATCGAACGGGGCTGCTCGTAGATTTCCTTGAGCATAAAATGCTCGTATCCGCCCTTTTCAATGGTCTCCAGCTTCATCTGCAATTCCTCCACATACGGGGTGACCTCTTTATTGTCAATGGAGCGGATGCTCATTTCGCCATTGCGGTCAACCACAGCCACTTCGCCGTCATTGAGGTAAACCACATTGCGGGTATACTCAATCAGCGGACTGGCGTCAGAGGCGAGAAAAAATTCGCCCTCGCCTAAGCCGATCACCAACGGGCTGGACTTGCGGGCCGCGTAGAGCCGGTTGGGTTCATCGGCACTGATGATGACGATGGCATACGCACCGACTACTTGCGAAAGTGCCACCAACAACGCTTTCTCCAACTCAAGCCCTTCCTTCTCCTGAATGTCCTCAATCAGGTTTATCAGGACTTCGGTATCGGTATCGGAGACGAAGGTGTGTCCTCGCCCTTCCAGTTCAGAACGAAGGGACGCGTAGTTCTCGATAATCCCGTTGTGAATGATCGCCAGATTGGTGCTCGTGGATACCTGTGGGTGAGCGTTGATGTCGTTGGGCACTCCGTGTGTTGCCCAGCGGGTATGGCCCATGGCCATGGTTCCATGCGTGTCCTTGCCTTCGAGTTCGGCTTCCAGATCGGTAACCTTTCCCGCCTTTTTATAGACGCGCAAACCGCCGTTGAGCACGGCTACACCGGCACTGTCGTAGCCTCGGTACTCCAGGCGCTTGAGCCCTTTTAAAACCAGCGGAACGGCCTCCCGGTAACCCACGTAACCCACAATCCCGCACATAGGCTATTCGATTTCGGTGTAAAGGATTTCAAGCTTCATTCGCAGGCGCTCATCGGGATGGTTGAAACCGCCAATGATCGCTCTGTTGGCATTTCTAAAATACGGGAAAGGTACGAGCACGAATCCATTGTTTTCCACCTGGCCGCTCAGGATTCGCTGAACCTGCCGGGTCAGGTTGAGTTCATAGCCGGTGATTCGCTGACCCGGACCAACGCTGATGGACTCTTTGAGTCCCCCGTAATGGTCTCCCGATTCAAACTGGTCCAGAACAGACCAGTATGTTTCACTGCTGCGGCTGATGAAAATGAAGGTGTAGTCACAAATAGAATCCGTTGCCAGAACATAGCAGAGCCCGGGCGGACTGAACACCGTGTCGGCGGCAGTTCCGCCCGTGAGGGCAAAGCGGAGAATGGCCCGGTTTACCGCCACGTTGCCCAGATCTTCGAGGTTGGGAATTTCAATGCGCATGTTCAACCCTCCAAGCCCGGAAATGTACATCAGGCTGTCGGTTGAACTGCCGCCACAAGCCTGCGGCGCTGCCGTGCTGCCGGTGTATTGGTGCGTGTAGTGGGCAACGGTAATGGAAGAGGTTCCCACCGGGAACAATACCGAGTTGGTATCCGTGTTCGTGCTGCCGATTGCCCGGTAGTAAAGATTGAGCCGCGAAACAATGCCACGAGGGTTAACCCGAAAGAATCCTTTAGAAAATCCTGCCGCAGTATCGGCCACAACGAACAACCCCGGCAGCCAGTTGCGGAATGACGTATCGTTGGCCAGTTCAGGTTGCCCTGCGAGGTTGAAAAGCTGCAAGCCAAAGCTGTTGTCTAACGGAATCCGGACTTGGGGCGGTTGCAACACGCCACCGACCAGGACGCTGTCACCTACAGCCGGAAGCAAAGCGGTTCTGCTGCCGATGCGCACCGGTTCCGTTGCAAATTCATGATCAGCATTGTACCCCGTGGCAAGTTCTATTTCGTCGGTCATCCGGAACACGGAGATGTTTTGCGGAACCTCGTCATCGCCATAAAACCCGGTCAGGGAAAGGCTCAGCACCAGCGAATCAAAAACATAAACGGTAGCGCCGGTATCCGGAGTGAAATCCAGGTTATTGGTCGGAAGTGCAAATTGGGTGTACAGACCGGCCGTTGACCGGCCAAAAACCGGGTCGTCATCGCTGCCGATGAAATTGTCCAGCAGGTTGGTCGCGTAGGCAGAGTCACCTCGGATGGTATAGGTCCGGATATCAAACGTATCCGTCAGTGCGGTGATCAGATCCCCTTCGCCAAGCAGATCCCGGCCTATGCCCGTGGGTTCGTTGCATGCGGCCAGCAAAAGCAATAACGCGGCCGGGACCACTGACCAATGGCGGGATACTGGCATAAATTCCTCGGGGATTAAGAGCGGTGCATCCGCTATTTGCTGGCCAGGTCTTCGTAAAAATGCTGGTAGGCGCTCAGGTAGTCTTCGCCATTGAGGTACTTCAACACCGGCTTACCCAGTTTCTTCAGGGTGCCGTTCATTTCGGTCTCCATCTCGGAGCTGCCCATGATCACGCCGTCGGCATACGTCATTCCGCCCTGGCTCATCGCGGTGTTGTCGAGCTTTTCAAAAACCTTGAGTTCCTTGACACCGATGGAGTCGTTGATCGGCGCTTTGGCCAGGAACTCTTTGGATAACGTCTCGGAGAAGGAATTCTTGTACACCGAATACACCACTTTGGTGGTTCTAAAAACCGGATCGCCTTTATAGGCCGTTTTCAGGTAAAGTGGAACGAGACTGGTCATCCAGCCGTGACAGTGAATGATATCCGGGGGCCAGTCCATGCGGCGTATCGTCTCCAGCGCACCTTTGCAGAAAAAGATCATCCGGTCCGCGTTGTCATCGTAAAATTCCTCTTTGGTATCGCGAAATACGGATTTGCGTTTGAAGAAATCCTCGTTGTCCAGGAAGTAAACCTGCATCCGGGCGCCGGGAACGGATGCCACCTTGATAATCAGCGGGTAATCGTCGCTGTCTACAATAATATTCATCCCCGATAAGCGCACCACTTCGTGGAGTCGATGCCTCCTTTCGTTGATGCTTCCGAAACGAGGCATCAATACCCGGATTTCCATTCCGTTGTCCTGAATGTACTGGGGAAGTTGCCGGGTAATTTCGGCAATCTCCGTAGCCACCAGATACGGCTTCATCTCCTGGGTGAGGATGAGCACTCGTTTCTTATCCATGTAAGGGGCAATTAAGTAACTTGCGGATCTCGGTACCTCGGGGACCGATGTGCAAAAATACAAAAAAGAACGCATTGGTCCACTACGGGAGGGAGCCGATGGCCTGTCTGGAGGGTCGTGCGGACATCGCAGAATTCGTTGAGCGACAACGAAAAACGGGTTCCACAGTGGGTTTTGTACCCACTATGGGAGCGCTGCACGCCGGACATATATCGCTGGTTGAAAGGAGCTCCCGGGAGTGCGATTGCACCATTGTGTCCATTTTTGTCAACCCTACCCAATTCAATCAGGTCGAAGACCTGGACCGTTATCCCCGTCCGCTCGATGCTGACCTGGCTATGCTTGCCGGTTCAGGCTGCAACGCGGTTTTTATCCCTTCCGTTCAGGAAATCTACCCGGAGGGTCCTGTGACCCGGCAGCGGTGGGACTTCGGAGGGCTGGACAAGGGTCTGGAGGGTAAATTCCGGCCGGGACATTTTGACGGTGTTGCTCAGGTAGTTCACATCTTGCTTGCCCTGGTTCAACCCGATGTGCTTTACCTGGGGCAGAAAGACTATCAGCAGTTTTGTATAGTTCGAAAGATGGTTGCCCTGGAGCGACTTCCTGTAGATGTTCGGGTCTGTCCGATTGCCCGGGAACCGGACGGACTGGCCATGAGCTCCCGCAATATGCGGCTGAGCCCGGCTGAACGCCGGGATGCCAATGCCATTTCCAAGGTCCTTTTCCGCGTTCGCAATCGCACGGTGGTACCCACAGACTATTCCAGGGATCCAAGGCTCCTCGCAAGCAAAGCCCGGGAGGAATTGCAGGCCAACACGGCCCTTCGCCTCGAATACCTTGAAATTGTTGATGCAGACAGCCTGGAACCGCTCGAACGCTGGACTGCAGGTCGCCATGCACTGATTTGCGTTGCTGCCTGGGTAGGTGAAGTGCGACTGATTGACAACGTACTGATTGCCCAGCCTGCTTAATGGATCAAAAGGACCTGAACGAACCGGTTTGTCAACACCTTGTGCTTTTTTAGCATATTACCGTCGCCGGCTGGTCAGGATTGCTATTTTTGCGCCACTTGCAAAGGCAGGCTCTATATCCTAGTTGCCTTCCAACTCTTTTTCTGATTGCCCGTATATGCCTATCCGTTGAAAGCCAATCTGACCAAGCTCCTAAAGCCGGCCATTTTTCTTGCCCTGGGCATTTTTATTCTGTGGAAGCTCGTAGATGGCATGAGCCAGGATGTACGCACCCAGACACTGGAGGCGCTGCGGCAGGCGAAATACGGCTGGGTAGCGCTTTCGATTGCTTGCGGCATCCTGAGTCATATGAGCAGAACTCAGCGTTGGCGGATGCTCATTGAACCTCTCGGACACTATCCCCGATACGGTGTTACTTTTCTTTGTGTCATGATCAGCTATGTAGCCAACCTCGCCGTCCCGAGGCTTGGCGAAGTATTGAAATGTACTTTTCTTAGCCGTTACGAGAAAATTCCCGCTGACAAGGTGATCGGTACCATGATTGCGGAGCGCTCAGTGGATGCCATCACGTTGGTACTGGTTACGTTGCTTACCCTCACACTTCAGTATAACAAACTCAAGGATTTCTTTCACCAAAGCGTGGTTCAGCCCATGCAACAGACCATCGCATCCAACCCGATGCTGGGACCTGGCCTGCTGATCGGCCTTGTTGTGGCACTGGGGCTTGCCTGGCTTGCCTGGCGCCGCCTTCGCGACTCCGACCGTTTTGAGCGGTTTCGCGATGTTTTGCGCAATGTCCGGGAAGGGCTGACCAGTATCCGTAAGGTCAGAAACCTTCCCCTGTTTATCTTTCATTCCATCTTTATCTGGGCAATGTATTACGCCATGGTGGCCATTGCTTTCCCAACCCTGGCCGAGACTGCCGAACTCGGATTTTCGGCGGGAATGGCTATTTTGGTTTTCGGTTCCGTAGGTATTATTGCCACCCCCGGCGGCATTGGAGCTTACCAACTTATTGTCAGCGAAACCCTGGTCAAACTCTTTGCTGTCCCTGAAGGAGGAGCTTTTGCTTTTGCCAATATTGTCTGGGGAGCACAGACGGCTATGATTGTCGTCTTCGGGCTGATTTCCCTCGCCATTCTTCCGATGTTTCGAGTACGCAACCAGACCACATGAGCAACTTGGATTACCTGCACCGAAAAATCATGGATCCCGCAACAGCGGTTCATGTATCCCGGGCATGGCACTTGAAAAGTGCACGCATTGCGTTTACGAATGGCTGTTTTGACCTCCTTCATTACGGACATCTCCACACGCTGATGTACTGTGCTGACCATGCTGATAAAGTAATGGTAGGCCTGAACAGCGATGCTTCCGTGAGCCGGCTCAAGGGTGAATCCCGGCCCATCGTCGGGCAGGACCAACGCGCGCTGATGCTCGCGGCCTTTCAGTTTGTTCACGCCGTTGTGATTTTTGATGAGGACACCCCATTTGAACTCATACGCAATATTGCTCCGGATCTGTTGGTCAAAGGCGGCGATTGGGCCGAAGACGCTGTCGTCGGAGCTGACCTGGTCAAGGCAGCCGGCGGAGAAGTTCAGGTGGTTCCTTATCTCACCGGTTTGTCCACGTCCGCGCTGGCAGATCGCCTGCTAAAATTGTAGGTCAGGGCATTGACAACCTGGTTTTGCCTGTTCAGGTATCGGGTCACCGTGTTAACTTCGTCATTCGGAAAATTCAGCTTCCAACTTCAACCCGCATTTCATGCATTTTGACTTGTCCGAAGAACACCTGATGATCAGGAAGGCCGCTCGCGATTTCGCGCAGCAGGAACTCAAGCCCGGGGTTATTGAGCGTGATTCCACGATGACTTATCCCGCTGAACAGGTGAGGAGGATGGCCGATCTCGGCTTTCTGGGCATGATGGTAGATCCCGCGTACGGGGGAGGGGGAATGGACACACTGAGTTACGTCCTGGTGATGGAAGAACTGTCCAAAGTGGACAATTCCTGTTCCGTCATTGTATCGGTGAACAACTCTCTGGTCACCTGGGGCCTGGAAGCCTATGGCAACAAAGACCAAAAAGACCGCTATCTGCGGAAACTAGCCACGGGAGAAGTCATAGGCGCTTTTTGCCTCTCTGAACCCGAAGCGGGCTCAGATGCAACCAGCCAGCGCACCACCGCTGTTGACATGGGAGATTACTACCTCGTCAACGGGACTAAAAACTGGATTACCAACGGGGGAACCGCCAGCGTTTATCTGGTTATGGCGCAGACCAATGCCGATGCAGGACCGCGAGGGATAAACTGCCTGATTGTCGAGAAAGGAGCACCAGGCTTTGAGATCGGAGCCAAAGAGGACAAGCTTGGCATCCGCTCTTCCGACACCCACAGCTTGTTGTTTACGGATGTAAAAGTGCCCAAAGCCAATCGAATCGGCGAAGATGGATTTGGGTTTAAGTTCGCGATGAAGACGCTCGCCGGCGGACGCATCGGGATTGCCGCACAGGCCCTGGGAATCGCTGCGGGTGCATTTGAGCTGGCCACAGATTACGCAAAACAGCGCAAGACCTTTGGCACGGAGATCGCAAACCACCAGGCCATTCAGTTCAAACTGGCAGAGATGGCCACACAGATTGAAGCAGCACGGCTGCTCGTGCACAAAGCTGCCTGGTTAAAAGACAACGGGCTGGAATATCTGGAGGCCGCTTCAATGGCTAAACTTTTCGCGTCGGAAGTGGCCATGCGGGGTACAATTGAGGCTATCCAGATCCACGGGGGTTATGGCTATGTCAAAGAATATCATGTGGAACGACTGATGCGCGATGCCAAAATCACGCAGATCTACGAAGGAACTTCAGAAGTACAGCGTATGGTGATCAGCCGGCAAGCCCTTTCACGCTGAACCTTGGAAAACTCAGCAAAGCGGCTAAATACAACAGTTTTAAGTGGTGGAGGCCGCTTTGGTTATGCGGAGAATGAACTCCCACAGCCGCAGGTTTCGCTGGCATTTGGGTTAATGAAGGCAAAGCCCCGATTATCCAGGCCGTCAGAATAATCAATTTCCATTCCTGCCAGGTAGAGTGCGTGGCTTGGATCGATGATGACCCGGATACCTTCGCAATCAAACTCCTGGTCAGCGGGTTTCCTTTCATCAAAGTCCAGGATATAAGAGAGTCCGGAACATCCGCCTCCTTTAACACCGATACGCAAAAGGTTGTTAGCCTTCGTTTCACGTTGGGTCAAAAGGTTGCGAATTTCTTTCAATGCACCTTCCGTAAACCGGACCGGACAAATCAAAGCAGCGGTTTGAATCTCGCTCATAGCACAAAAATACGTCGAAAGGTTAACGCGTGGCAAGGGTTTCCGGTTCCACCGCCAGATGGTGGATTGAAACCACAATGCCTGAGATCAGGAAAGATGAAGGCGGGTAAGCGGGTAAACTTGCTTTCCAGAGTAACCCCTTTCGTCCTACTGCGTTAAAAATGGTGTTATTTAGTTCAGTATAAGACGCATTTCATGGAAACCAATGCCTTTGTGGAAATCCTTAAGTACACCATTCCCGCTTTGGTCGTTTTCGGAGTTACCTACGCCATGTTGAGATTGTATCTCCAAAAGGAGTACAGAATCAAACAGATTGAACTAAAAATGGCGGGTATTCGTGAAGCCAAGCCCGTGCGCTTTCAAGCTTATGAGCGTATCGCGTTGCTCCTCGAGCGTATTGCGCTTAACAATATTCTGCACCGGGTACGCAAAGCCGACATGACAGTGCGCGACTTTCAGTTGGCCATTCTGTCTAACATCCGTTCTGAGTTTGACCACAACGTGACCCAGCAGGTTTATGTATCCATAGAATTGTGGAATACGGTCAAGGCCGCGAAGGAAGAGGTCACCAGTATCGTTAACCGGGTCGCCACAGAGTTGCCTCCAAACGCTCCCGGCATTGAACTGAGTAAACGCATATTCGCCCACCTGATAGAATCGGAAGACAAGACTCCGACCCAGCGGGCGCTCGATGAACTCAAGCAGGAAGTGATGGCACTGTACTAAGTGCATAACCACCTCAGCCGGATGTGGACAAGCTAATTTTTAGTGGAATAACCCGATCGAAAAATTTCTCACATTTTTATTTCGGGACAATGTCAGTAACCCGATTCCCAAGTCGCTGCTGATTTGGTGCATTAAATGTTGAAAGCCATTCAGTAATGTGCAGAAGCAAATATGGTACCAGAAACAACTGTTCATTTCTGTCTGATTTTGTCATCACCAGGCCCCGCAGAATGTGGATTTTATTTCTAGTTTAGACGACCGTTTGGCGATGCCGCGGGCGTTCGGTTGACAAGCTGGTTTTACGCGATGAGTTGGTAAGTCATTTATAAAGCTCCAACTCTCTACGCCACCAGTGCGTTGATCACCTACATTGATTTTAAGCATCAGATTAGGTCCGGAAGAATGGTCTGGTTGCCGGGGGAAGGGGCTGTTATTGGATGTCTTTTGATGTCGGGCCAACCCTTGCGACCAGGTCGTTCCAGGATTGCTATGCCTATGATTTTGGAGGTCGCTCAAAGCAGGTCGCCATTTGGATATGTTATTGGCTAACCTGATTAACCTGCTAGATTCTGATGAGTAAATCACAAGAAAACGTATGGAGCAACTGCCTCAAAATCATCAAAGACAACGTCAGTCAACAAAGTTTCAGAACCTGGTTTGAGCCGATCAAGCCGGTTTCAATGCACGAAAATGTGCTAACCATCCAGGTTCCAAGCCAGTTTTTTTACGAATGGCTTGAAGAACATTACGTCAGCCTGCTGCGCAAAACTATCAAGCGGGAACTCGGCAAAGAGGCGAAGCTTGAATACCAGATCATCGTTGAGGGTGGTGCTGCTAATGGCAG
>JANNSM010000227.1:0-7804 GCA_031402635.1 Bacteroidota bacterium
GAATTGCGACAAGAAATAATTCCGGCGCAAAAAACCGAACCGATCCAGGTTAACTGATGTTCAAGTCCTTCCGCAACCCGGAAGGACTTTGCATTTAAAGGCAGTATTTACGCTGGCAAAGCCTGTTCGGGGATTTCCGTAGTTTCGTGCCCGTATTTTAGTACGCCACCAGAACGCATGAATCTTCACGAATACCAGGGCAAAGCCCTCCTCAAAAGCTATGGAGTAGCGATCCAGGAGGGCATTGCGGTCCAAACCGCTGAAGCCGCCGTAGAGGCTGCCAAAGCGCTGCAACAACAAACCGGAACCGGCTGGTGGGTCGTCAAGGCGCAAATTCACGCCGGCGGCCGCGGCAAAGGCGGAGGCGTAAAGCTGGCCAAGTCACTGGATGAAGTCCGGGAGATTGCCGGCCGTATCATCGGGATGACCCTGGTGACCCCGCAAACCGGTCCCGAAGGGAAAAAAGTGAATACGGTACTTGTTACCCAGGATGTTTATTATCCCGGACCGTCCAAACCCAAAGAATACTATATGAGTGTGTTGCTGGACCGGCGGTCGGGGCGCAACGTTATCATTTATTCTCCCGAAGGCGGTATGGACATCGAAGAGGTCGCTGAACATACACCGGAAAAAATCTTTCGGGAGTTTGTAGACGGCGACGGTCCTTTGCTGGCTTTCCAAGCCCGAAACATTGCATTCCGCCTGGGGCTTGAAGGCAAGGCGTTTAAGGAAATGACGCAATTCGCCACCGCACTCTATGAGGCCTACCGCGGATCCGATGCCAGTTTGTTTGAAATCAATCCGGTTTTATTGACTTCAGACGATCGCATTATTGCCGTTGACAGCAAAGTGTCTATTGATGACAATGCCCTTTACCGGCATGCCGATCTCGCCGCCCAGCGCGATCTGAATGAAGAAGATCCGGTGGAAGTGGAGGCCGGACAATTCAACCTGAATTTCATCAAGCTTGACGGCAATGTCGGTTGCATGGTCAATGGCGCAGGACTGGCTATGGCCACGATGGATATCATCAAACTCTCGGGCGGCGAGCCAGCCAA
The DNA here is from genome assembly GCA_031402635.1 of Bacteroidota bacterium. Taxonomy (GTDB): domain Bacteria; phylum Bacteroidota; class Bacteroidia; order Chitinophagales; family BACL12; genus WGOA01. The sequence continues at coordinate 1,059 of JANNSM010000227.1, forward strand.
CTTTCTCGATGTCGGGGGTACAGCGAGCGCCCAGACAGTAGAAGCGGGGTTTCGGATCATTCTGAAAGACCCCGGCGTCCGGGCCATTCTGATCAATATTTTCGGAGGAATAGTCCGCTGCGACCGGGTTGCCCAGGGCGTCGTGGATGCCTACCGGAACATCGGTCAGATTGATGTGCCCATCATCGTCCGTCTTCAGGGGACCAATGCCGAAGAAGCCAAAAAAATTATTGATGAGTCCGGGCTTAAGGTACGCTCGGCCATCCTCCTGCGTGAAGCGGCCAGCCTGGTCCGCGAAGTTGTGGGATAAACCAGTACCTTGTCGGTCGCATTCTCCAAGCGTTATCAGCCTGACCTGAACTTGTCGTCATGCGGTCGTCAAAATTTTATCAGCAGACTCAATGACCCCGGCGAGGTCATTCTCCCGAACTAATTTCAACCGCAATATGCGTTTTGCTACAGTCCTGTTCTCCTTGATTTTAACCGGGATTTTTGCCGGCCCGGAAGTTTTAGCCCAGACCGGCACCATCCGGGGATTTGTCTATGAGAAATCCTCCGGCGAGCCCGTGATTTTCACCAACGTGATTTTAAGGGGAACATCTATCGGTTCGGCAACAGACGAAAACGGATTCTTTTCGATTTCCAACGTGCAACTCGGAACTTACACCGTTGAAGTCACGAACATAGAATTTGATACGTTGAGCGAAGCAGCGGTGCTGGATAGAGCCAATCAAATCCTTAACCTCAAACTCTACCTCTCTAAAAGCGATATCAAGCTCAAGGAAGTGACGGTTACGGGAAAGACGCAGGAGAAGTATGAAGAGGTCCAGATTTCTACAGTAAGCATTACGCCCCGACAGATTCAGCAATTGCCTTCTGTGGGCGGGGAGCCGGATCTGGCCCAGTACCTTCAGGTTTTACCGGGGGTGATTTTTACCGGTGACCAGGGGGGGCAGCTTTACATCCGCGGTGGTGCGCCGATCCACAATAAGGTGCTGCTCGACGGCATGGTGATCTACAATCCTTTTCACTCCATTGGTTTGTTTTCGGTGTTTGAAACCGATATCATCCGCAATGTGGAAGTGCTGACCGGGGGCTTTAATGCCGAGTACGGCAACCGGATTTCTGCGGTAGTGGATATCACCACCCGCGACGGAAGCCGCACCGGTTACCACGGCAAAATTTCGGCGTCGCCCTTTTTGGGAAAAATTCTGCTCGAAGGACCGCTGCGCAAACTCCGGGACAAGGGCGGCAGTTCTTCGTTCATCCTCACGGCAAAAAATTCTTACCTGGACAGAACCAGCCCCTCGCTATACGAGTATATCAATGACGGGAAAGGCATTCCTTTTTCCTTCCTGGACCTTTACGGTAAATTGTCTTTCAACAGCGAAGGCGGCAGCAAATTCAATCTGTTTGGTTTCAATTTCCGGGACTCCGTCAATTTTGACGGCATCACCACGTTTGCCTGGAATTCATTTGGCTTCGGTAGCAACTTCGTGGTCGTACCGGGAAACTCCAACGTGCTGATCGAGGGAATCTTTGCCTACTCCGATTACGGAATCAATTTTCGCGAAGCAGACGAAAAACCGCGAAACAGTGCCGTCAACGGATTTAACCTAGGCGTTGATTTCACCTATTTCATCCCGGATGGCGATGTCAAATTTGGATTTTCGATTGACGGCTTTGAAACGGATTTCCGCTTCTTCAACGCCATCGGGGTAGAATATCAGCAAAATCAGTTCACTACAGAACTCGGGGCTTTTGTGAAGTACCGGAAAGTCTTCAACCGAAAACTGGTCCTGGAACCGAGCCTCCGCATTCAATATTATTCTTCGCTGGGAACGGTTTCTCCGGAGCCGCGTCTGGGGTTGAAGTACAATGCCGCCGAGCGGGTGCGGATCAAGTTTGCCGGCGGTTTATACAGCCAGAACCTTATAGACACCCGCTCTGATCGCGATGTGGTCAACCTGTTCAACGGTTTTCTTTCCGGTCCTGACGAGTCTATCGAAACGCCTGACCGTTCTGAAGAGAGCCACCGTTTGCAAAAAGCCTGGCATATTGTCGGCGGTGTGGAATTTGATGCTACGGATAACCTCGAGATCACGGTTGAACCTTACCTGAAACGGTTTACCCAGTTGATCAACATCAACCGCCAGAAACTCTTTCCCAACGATCCCGATTTTGCCACCGAAACGGGTGACGCCTATGGAATTGATTTTCTCGGTAAGTACGAGCGCCGGCGCTGGTATGCCTGGGTGGCGTATTCGCTCTCAAAAGTCACCCGTTATGACGGGGAGCAAACCTATCCCCCGCATTATGACCGTCGGCATAATGCCAATGTGATCCTGACCTATATGTTTGGTGAAAAACGCGATCTGGAACTGAGTGGACGCTGGAACCTCGGATCCGGTTTCCCCTTCACCCAGACTTCCGGTTTTTATGAATCGCTGAATTTTCAGGGAGGAATCGGCACCAACTACACCACCCAAAACGGCACGCTGGGCATTATATACAACGATGATGAACTCAACGGTGGCCGTCTGCCCTATTACCACCGCCTTGACCTCAGCGTCAAAAAAACATGGCGGTTCCTGAATGAAACCAAGTTGGAAACCTCACTGAGTGTTACTAACGCCTATGACCGGGAGAATATTTTCTATTTTGACCGCATCCGTGCCGAGCGGGTTGACCAATTGCCCATTCTTCCCAGCCTGAGTCTCTCCTACGCGTTCTGAACTGTTGGGATTTTCGCCAATTCACAATTCCATGTTGACTAATAGGACGATTGTTTCGTCCTGGTGAAAAGCTATTGAGGCAACTTTGTAGGATAGCTGTTCCGAAGAACTTCTCCAGCAGCGCAAGCAACCTGCTGCGCAATAAAAATTGTCTTGCGGTGTTTAATGGCTCGGAGCAGGCAGGCAGTAAAGAGGATGAAAAGAATCTCGTCCTCATCCGATGATCCCAGGGATGCCGAATAATTTATGCACCTGAATATCCTGGCGTTTTTCCTTACAGGGCTGGTCATGCTGACGGTAACTCCGCGCGCCGCATCCCAGCGCAACCTCTATTTTGAGGACCCCTATGCGGTTTTCCACCAGGCGGAAGAACTATTTCAACAGCAACAATACGCTGCAGCCGAGAGTGCCTTTGCCCAATTGCAACAGATAAAGCGTTCGTCCGGGCAGGATGACATTTTTCATTACCAGGTCAATGCCGCCTATTACCAGGCCGTTTGCGCACTGGAACTTTACAATCCCGATGCCGAATGGCTGTTGCAGCGTTTTGTTTCGGAATACCCGGACCACCCGCGGCAGCAGTTCGCTCAATACCAGCTCGGAAGGTTTTATTTCCGGAACAAGGATTACCAAAAAGCCCAGGACTGGTTTTCAAAAGTCAATCCTGGAGATCTGGATGCGGTTTCCCGGACAGATTTTGCTTTCCAACTGGGCTATTGCTTTTTCCAGAGCAAGATGCTGGATGAAGCCAAGCCGCTCTTCGCGCAGGTTCGAAAAGCGGATTCCGATTATTTCTACCCTTCGAACTACTATTTTGGATACATCGCCCTTGCTGACGGGGAATATGAAGATGCGCTGGAGGCTTTTGAAGCCGCAGGAAAAAATCCGGGCTACGAGAAGGTCGTGCCGTACTATATCGCCCAGGTCTACTTTGGCTGGGGCGCTTACCAACTGGCGATAGACTATGCCAGCCCCCTGATTGACGATCCAAAGATTCCCTATGGTGTAGAACTTTATCAGTTGATCGGCCAGTCCTGGTACGCACTGGGGCAACATGAAAAGGCACTGCCCTACCTTCAGTACTACGTTGACAAAGCCAGAAAACTTCACCCGCAGGATTATTTTCAGTTGGGCGTTGCACAGTACCGGGTCGGACTTTATGAGGAAGCAGTCCGCAATTTCTCACAACTCAATACCGCACCGGACAGCATCGCGCAACAGGCGCTGTATCTGTCCGGTGATGCTTTGCTAAAGTTGGGTGATCGCGAAGCTGCCCGTTCTTCTTTTCAGGAAGCAGCTCGCAGCGATGCTGACCCGGTTCTCAAACGGGAAGCATCCTTTTTGTTTGGCAAACTTTCATATGAACTCGATTACCAGGCTGTAGCCACGGAAGCGCTAAGGGAGTTTGTCAAAAACTATCCCGCCACAGACCACACTGCAGAGGCTCAGGAATTGCTGGCCGAATCGCTGCTCAGAACCCGTGACTATACACAGGCGCTGAGAATACTGGAGGAAATTCCGCAAAAGAGCAACAGCCTTCGCGCGGCTTCTCAGAAGGCTGCATTCTACCTCGGCGTGGAAGAATACAACGAACAGCGTTATGAAGAAGCGGTGCGGTTATTCGAGCTTTCCAGAAAATACCCGGCAGATGCCTCCCTGGATGCTGCCGCATTGTTCTGGCTTGGAGAATCGGCATTTCGGGAAAATCAATATGCGGAATCCACCCGCCTGCTGAACGATTTTCTCCGGCGCGCTGCCGGTATTTCCAAGCTACCGGCCAATGCCAGCATTCCCGGCGCTTCTTACACGCTTGGCTATGTTGACCTGGAGCAAAAGCGGTACAGTTCGGCAAGCGAACATTTTGGGCGTGTGCTCGATGACTGGAATCCGTCATCGGCAGACCGGACGGAAAAGCAGGTGGCTGCCGATGCCACGTTGAGGCTTGGTGATTGTTACTTCATGATGAAGAATTACGCCGGGGCTGACCGCGAGTACAATCGCATTGCGGACTTGCGGCTACCGGGAGCGGATTACGCGATGTTCCAGCAGGCTATGGTTCAGGGTGTTCAAAACAACTTCAGCGAAAAACTCAGAACGCTGGAGACCTTGATCAGGGAGTATTCGGAATCCGTTTATCACGATGATGCCCTGTTTGAGAAAGGCAGCACTCAACTGGCTTTGTCCAATAGCCGCACCACGGAACAAACCTTTGATCAATTGCTGAAGGAATATCCCAACGGACCATTCACTTCCAGGGCCCTCATGAAAAAAGCGCTGCTCGCCTACAACGCCGGCGACTACGAGCCGGCACTGACCATTTATCAGCAGGTAGCGCGGGATTACAAAGGATCACTCGAAGGCCGCGAAGCGATGGCGGGAATCCGGGATATCTCCGTGAAGACTTCCCGGCCCGAATTATACAACTCGCTGGCCGGGGTCAGTTCGGCAGAGCAGGATTCCGTAACATGGAATGCGGCTTACCAGCAATACATCAACGGGGATTGCGAGAAATCGCTGCCGGGTCTTACCCGCTATCTCACAGATTTTCCCTCCGGGTTCTTTGCAGGATCAGCCCACTTCTATCGGGGAGAATGCCTTTACGCGGCAGCTTCCTACAAGGAAGCGCTCCCGGATTACGAATTCGTGCTGCAGGAAAAACACAGCAAGTTTACGGAAACATCGCTGCTCAAGGCCGCCCGCATTGCATTTTTTGACGCAAAAGACTTTGCAAGAGCCGCTGATTTGTATGGGCAATTGTATGCCGGCGCGGAATACAAAAACAATACTTATGATGCGCTTAAGGGTCTGGTGAGATCCCATTTCGGTCTGAAAAATTATACTGAGGTGATTCAATTCGGCACAACGCTGACGGCTTATCCGGATGTTTCCACAGAAGCAATTGTTGAAGCCAACTATTTTATGGCCAAGTCTTACCACCTGCTTTCCCGTTACAACGAAGCCTACAACCTTTACGGCCAGGTGGCCAGCGCGGCTACCAACGGCTATGGAGCGGAGTCCCGTTATCAGCGCGCCTTTATGGAATACGGTAGAGGGGAATACGCAAAATCAAAAAAAACCTGTCAGGAACTGATTCAGACCATCACCATTGATGTATGGGTTATCCGAAGCTATTTGCTGGTTGCTGACATTCTTCGGGAAGAGGGCGAATTTGTGCAGGCCAGAGCGGCGCTGAGCAGCATCCTTGACGGGTTCAGCGGCAATGAAGCGCTGTTGGCCGATGCCCGCCGAAAATTGCAGGAAATTGAAGCCATCGAGCGTTCTCAATCCCGGCTGGACGAAAGCGGGGAACAGGAGTACCTGGACATTGAACTGGCCCTGCCGTTAAATAACAGCACTGAAAATCCCTGATATGAAGTGGCTAAAAATATTCACGCCCTTCGTCCCGACCGCATTTTTATTTGCAGTTGTTACCATCGGGCAATGTCAACCCAATCCTCCCCCGGCCTATGCGCTTGACCTGAAAGAATTCACGGTGTTGGACAATTACCAGCCCCACCTGGCGGATGCGGTAAAAATCAATGCCTCCCCTGAACTTCCGGAACCGCACCAGGGAACGATCGCTCCGCTTCGTTATGTCATGACGCTGGATCTGCCGCCGGTGCCCTGGAAAGCGCCTGCGGTCAAGCCGGTGGCACTTGGCAAGCCCACGCTGCAACCGCTGCCTAACCTCTTCGCGAGGCTGGGTTTCGGGACTCAGTTTTCGCCATTGGTTGAAGTTGATTTCAGTTCTGGCCGCTCCGAGAAATTTAATTATGGTTTCCGCGGCAACTATACCTCTTCAAACGGGGCACTCGAAAATCAGCTTTACTCCAATGCCGGAGGATCGGTGTTCGGCAAGTATTTCCTGGGCCCGGTCTCCCTTGGCCTGAATGCGGAACTGGGCACGGAAACGGTCTATTTCTACGGCTACCCGAATGATGATACGAGCTTTGCCCGCAGCGATGTGCGTCGCCGTTTTCTGAAAACGGGAATAGCGCTGGAATTGGGCAA
>JANNSM010000228.1:0-5110 GCA_031402635.1 Bacteroidota bacterium
CCCGAATTGCCTGACGTGCCGACGCTCGCGGAGATTTCGCCGCCCGGTAAGCGGCCGATGGCGGAATTCATCGCGTCCGGCACGCCGTTCGCGCGGGCGCTGGCGGTCGGCCCCGGCGTGCCGAAGGACCGCGTCGCCGCGCTGCGCAGGGCGTTCGACGATCTGATGCAGGATCAGGAATTCTTGGGCGTCGCGAAGAAGCGCAAGCTCGATATCAACCCGCGCAACGCGGCGGCGACGCACGCGCTGCTTCAGAAGATCACCGGCGCGTCGCCGGACCTGGTCGGGCAGGTGATGAAGGCGATCGAGTAGGGGCAGCGCACGGTATCCCCGAAAGTTCCAAAAAAACTCGCCCGCAGCGGGGTTTCGCCTTTCACAAAATCCGTTAACCCGCCGGGTTCACAATGCCCGCTGGAGGGCGGGACGATGGCGAAAAAAGCAGGTATCGATTTCAACAAGCGCGCGGACGAGTGCGCTTTGCACGCCGCGACGGCGCAAAACGATCGCGCCCGCGAGGTGTGGGCCAAGATGGAGCATTACTGGCGGAAGCGGGCGGCGGGTGCCGACGCACCGCTTGTTCCCGATCAGCCGAAGGAAAGCGAGCGCATGCGCTGACGCGCCACTCGCCTCTCACATTCTGATTTGCGTGCGAATTCGTGAGCGTGGCGCTCCCGGGGCTCGCGTTCGACCCTCTCCACATAGCGTTTGGCGGTGCAGCATGCTGACGCAGCACCGGACGAAGGCGCTTGCCGGCGGCCAGATTCTGCTGTTCGTCACGGCGGGCGGGCGCTTCAGCCTCGACGCACTGCTGCGGCGGAAATAACAACACTCGCTACGGACAGCCACGAGACATGAGACACGAGACATGCGCTCGCGCGACTCAAACGCGCGCGAGCGTTCGCGACGCCGGCGCTACTCGTCGCTCTTGCCGCTGCTGCCTCCACCAAGCTTCCGAAGGAAAGAATTGTGCTAAAAGCCTACGGCGAATCATTGCCGGTAGTACCATGTCACGGTGAAGATTGTTCTGAAGAAGAACATCAAAAAAACAGGAGGGCAGAATTTGTGCTGAGCCAGGAAGAAATTACGGTAACCGCTCCCGTAATACAAGGGGCTGCAAAGTAGATCTGCCTGTTGAGCCATTATTCATGGCAGAAGTCCCACAACTAACTACCTTACCCCTGTCAAAACTTTCTAGTCTCGAAGATTGCATTCATCAGACCGAAGAATAGTGACCTGATTAACCATGTCTCTTTGCAGATAATTCCTTTTGTGTGATATTTAGTGGTGTTTCAATAGTTATAGCTCATCTTAACTTATTTCTATGCGTGCACTTATTTTAGGCGGTGGTGGTTTCCTTGGCAGAAGGCTGGCAAAAGAACTGATAGAAAAAGGTGGTCTGTCGCAGGGAAAACTTGCACACCTTACGCTCATAGATATTGCCTTTCCGGACAATATGCCCCAGGATTCAAGACTTGAATGTATTGCTGCAGATTTCAGTGAAGAGACCGTCATCAGGAACGTTGTTCAAAGTCGGCCGGATGTGATCTTCCACCTTGCGGCTATCGTCAGCGGAGAGGCAGAAAAAAATTTCCCATTGGGGATGAAAATAAATTTTCACGGCTCCTTACGACTGCTGGAAGCATGCAGAGAGCTAACCTTTCGTCCCCGGATTGTCTTTGCCAGTTCGTGCGCCATTTTTGGTGGCGATGTTTCCAAAGTAGTTCAGGACGATACCAGCCCGAAACCACGGAGCTCCTATGGTACGCAGAAAGCAATGGTGGATCTCCTGATGAATGATTACAGCCGCCGGGGATTTATCGATGCCCGATGCCTGAGGTTACCAACTATTGCCATTCGACCCGGAAAACCAAATGCGGCTACTTCCTCGTTTGTCAGTGGCATCATCCGTGAACCTTTGCACGGCAAGACCGCTACCTATCCGGTTCCTCCTGAAACACCGGTGTGGATTCAATCTCCGAAAAGAGTAATCCAGAACTTTATACATGCAGCCAATATAGATGAGAAATTACTGGGGGACGATCGAACGATTAATCTTCCCGGACTAACGACTACTGTTCAGGAAATGATAAACAGTCTTGCGCGAATTACCAATCCGGAAGTCACCAAACTAATATCCCATCAACCGGATGCCTTTCTGCAAAGTATTGTACTTACATGGCCTCCGAATTTTGAACCACTAAAGGCCAATAGGTTGGGATTTGTAACCGATCGTTCTACGGAAGAAATTATAAGAACGTATATGGAAGAAGAGGGAATTGTGAACGGATAAACAAGAATCACCCATGAGTCAAAACAAAAAGATTGCAATAGTAACAGGGGCGGGATCTGGCATTGGAAGCGCTGTGGCTACAGCACTTTATCTGGAGGGCTGGTCACTTGTTCTTGCGGGGAGAAGAGAAAAGGAACTTATCGAAACGGCTAACGCATGGGGTGGAGAGCGGTCGCTGGTCATCCCGACGGACATAACCATTCCTGAAAGTGTAAAAAATCTCTTTAGTCAAACGTTAAAGACCTTTGGTCGTCTGGATTTGCTATTTAATAATGCCGGCGTAAACATTCCCCCAAAGCCCCTTGAAAAGGTGTCGCTTGAGGAATGGCAACGGGTTATAAACACAAATCTAACGGGTGTCTTCTTATGCACGCAGGAAGCGTTCAACATTATGAAACACCAGGAACCAATCGGCGGGCGTATCATTAATAATGGTTCTATTTCCGCACACGTTCCGCGACCCCAGGCCGCACCGTACACCGCAAGTAAACATGCCGTGACCGGCTTGACCAAAGCTACCTCGCTGGAGGGCCGTGCCTTCAACATTGCCTGTGGACAAATTGATATTGGAAATGCCAACAGCGCATTGACCAAAAAGATAGAGGCAGGAATACTTCAGGCTGATGGTTCAGAGAAAATTGAACCCACTATCAATTTAGAAGATGTAGCGCGGGCAGTGGTATACATGGCCAGTCTACCGCCCGATACGAATGTTCCCTTCCTGACGGTTATGGCCAATAAAATGCCCTACACGGGAAGAGGATAGAGCTAACCCTTACCACAGCCGTTATCCGCAAACTACTTAATCCGCAGAGCGTCAGGGTTTACGATATGAGGAACCCTATTATTCGTATAGAACTCAATGAGATTCATCGCTGCTTTTCTTGCCATCTCATTTCTGGCGTCCACAGTTGCAGAGCCAATGTGAGGCAATACGGCGACATTTTCCATTTGTAATAACGGACTACTCCTGTCCATCGGCTCCGGATTGGTAACATCAAGCCCCGCGCCCCATATCACTCCGGTTCGTAGTGCTTCAATTAAATCCGTTTCATTGTGTACTCCACCCCGTGAGGTATTAATAAATATGGAACCCGGCTTCATCTGAGAAAACGCTGCCTTGTTGAAAACCTCTTTTGTTTCAGCGCTTAAAGAACAATGAACAGATATCACATCGCTCAACGCTAACAAACTTTTGAAGTCGACCAGCTCGGCACCAAACTTTTGTTCTGCTTCAGGATTGGCCTTGCGATTATGATATACGATTTTCATATCATAAGCACCAACACAACGTTTTGCCATCTCCATTCCGATCCGGCCTAGTCCGTATATTCCCAATGTTTTGTTTTTTAGCTCCATCCCCAAGTTAGCAGTGGGTCTAAAAAAACTCCACTCCCCTCTTATTATAGATTTGTGCATATGGAACATTTTTCTTGAAGTAACAATCATTAAACCAAATGCAATATCAGCGGTCGCATCACTCATGGCACCAGGTGTAAACCCAATGGGGATACGTAGCCGCGTAGCCTCTGCAATATCGATGTTGTCATATCCCACAGCAAATTGAGAGATGATGTCCAGGTGAGAACATTCATTTAAAAACTTCTTATCAATTTTTTCTGTGGCCGTAATAAGCAATGCATCGTGAGTCTTTGCTTTTTCTATCAACTCATCCTGAGTCAGTGGTCTATCCTCGCCCGAGGCTGTCAGTGAAAACCCTGCGTTTCTCAGCAATTCAGGTCCTAGCGAGGGAATTATTCTTGAAATAAATATCTTCTTGTTTTTCATCTATCCTGTTGGTTAATACTGACGGGATGCTTAATGTTCTAATATAAATTAAAAGCATAATATTTCCCGGGAACCTGTTGGTGAAAAACACCAAAAAGCGGAAGTCGGCCAGAGGAGTGTAGTGAAAAAATGTTCAGGCCTTACATTAATATTGGTTCGGAAAAGCACCTGATTGATAATTGATGGGTTGAGGCAATTACCATTCATCATAAGTTGTCAACGTAATCTCCCGGTATTGTTTCAAGAGTCTTTCCAATAAGCCATCTTCCCGGGTGTAACCTGTAATCTTGATGAGGTCTTTACTTGAAGTTTTATTGGTTACGGGTGGCGTCTGACAACTTACATTCATTCCTACGCGTTGCATAGCGTACGTTTTATTGGTAAACGAATTTTCATTTGCTACCTGGCCACATACTTCAAACGTCCTTTTAGAGTCATCCCGTATTATCTGCCAGAATCTGGTAATCATCATAATTCGTCCTTTAAGAAGTTCAGGAATACAGCAAAAGTAACCTTAAAAACACAATTCAGTGAAGGGGTACGGTTAACTTCGCCCATTTACAGCTAAGGCCCAAGTCAGGTTCTCTGAGGAAAAGCATACTGTATTCCTGAGCCTGGGATTTACGAAGTGTCATTAGCCTCAAAAACAACTACTATTGCAGACACAGGTACCCGTGTTAATTCTGGCGAAGGATCCGCCTAAGCAATAGCAGAATCTTCGCTCCTGCATGCCTAAACTCCGGACACGCTCAGGACTTCGGTAAACATTTTTTAGGTATTTTAAAAAATCTAATGATTCAGATCCAGCCCTTTTCATCGGCAGGACAAATTTCCTTACAGAAATGTTAGAATTCACTCCACAACCTCTAAATTGATATCCTGTTGTTTTTACATTTCATTGATGAGCCAAACCTGCTACACTAAAATTCTGAAAGTGGAAAAAATTTAACCCCAAATATTATTTTTGACATTTCTTTTATAGTAGAGTTATTCTTTTTCTGAAGAAATAATAACCTTTAAAAAAAAATAAAA
>JANNSM010000229.1:0-2457 GCA_031402635.1 Bacteroidota bacterium
CGGCCTCCGCATAGCCTTCCGGTCATGCGCCTAAACCCCGCGATCCGCGATCTTTTCGCTTTCCGCTATGATGATTTTGAATTGCTTCATTACGATCCATATCCGCATATTCCGGCTCCGATATCGGTATAGCTTATAAATAAGAGATATTATGGTATCTAATTTTCTCAAACCTGTTTTAGTACTATTTTCTGAATTGAATAAACAACTTTCTTTTCCGTGATCATTTCTTTGGTTGTGGCTGCTGCCCGAAACGGCGTTATCGGATCGGACAACCGGATACCGTGGCATCTTCCCGATGACCTGAAGTACTTCCGCCGCATCACTACCGGGCACCATGTGGTTATGGGTCGAAAAACGTTTGCTTCGATTGGCAAGCCCCTCCGGGACCGGGAAAATATTGTCATTACCCGGAGCCGGGATTTTACAGCCACAGGAATCACCGTGGTTCACAGTCTTGACGAAGCGTTGGAACTTGCCCGGCGGGCCGGTGAAACCGAAGTATTTGTTATCGGTGGCGGCGAAATTTACCGGCAGGCCCTTCCGATTGCGCAACGGTTGTACTATACCCGAGTGGAGGCTGATGTACCAGGGAATACTTATTTTCCTGAGCCGGACCAGCAATGGGATCTCCGGGAGGACATTCACCACCCGGCGGATGAGCGCCATGTATTTTCCTTCCGGTTTCAGCGTTATGAAAGGGTTGGTCCGGATGATTTTGACGAAGAGAATCATGGCTGAATGACAATGAGGTGCTGGTCGTAAAAAGCTCCACCCAAAGCTCCACCAATTCGGAGTTGATAAATTCCCGCAGAAATTTCCGGCGGAAATGCCATCGGCGTTACGCACCCTTCACTACTGGTTTGCCCGGGCAGGTAAGTGGCAGTCTCCGGCTTCATTTCCGTTTCCCAAAGAATTTTTCCGGTTAAATCAAGGAGCGAAAAAAGCATTGGTGTGGTTGGGATTGTTGGCCAGGCCAGCATAATGTGCCCGTCAGATGGATTAGGCCAAAGCCTGACTTTTCTGCTCGTATAGGCTTCCTCCAACTGGGGTTTGCCATAGATAATTCCGCAGGCTTCCCGGATGACCAGATTTTCATCTTGCTGCAGCAGGCGATAGTACGCACCCTGATCAGGAGGGTCGGTGTCGCTGAATTGGTAGGTTTGCTCAAGACTGCTGGTACCGGCGCCGGAAACAAACCCCAGTGATTCCCAATCCGTTAGCGCATTTCGACGTTGGATATAAAAGCCTTTGTTATTGTTTTCCGTTTCCGTTGACCAGATCAACCAGACCTTATCCGGTGCCGTTTCCGTGTAAAAGTCACGGCAGCTCACGGGTAACGGTAAACTTTCGGTGACGAGAGTCCAGGCGCCCGCGTCCGGGATCTCAGCAGTTACCGATGCCAACACGGGCCAGTTTGAAATTCCGCTTCCCGGAAATTGCCAGCCAACCGGATCCAGCCAATGCTGTGCAAATAACTCGTCTTCGAAGCCGGTAACCCCACCGCTGCTTTCTCCGGGGGCATAAGTGAACCGCATCACCCTTGAAACGGGGCCCGGGTCAGCAATCCAGAAGCGGTCAACGGTATAAAGGGCATGATCACCGCCGCCTGCAGCACTGTAGAGGTCAGTAACCGGCAAGCTCAATCCCCTGCCGACTGCCGGTAGTGGAAGGTTGTCTATTCCGGTACCGTAGGTGGAAACGCGCAGATACGAGCCGCTGACGGGTACCGGTAGAAAATCAACCGGTGCATTTGGACCAGTCGTTCCAAAAGGAATTCGATACCAGGTGCTATCGGTGGAATTTTCCGTTTCCCAATACACGGTTCCGTAGTCACTTCCCATATCCGGATGTGTTTCCGAAACCAGCCATCCGCCTTCATCCCAGCGGATGGCCAGCGGACTGCGGTTCAGCAATTGAAGCTCCCTTCCCTTTAATTCCAGTCGGTTAGCCTGCCCGAGAACAAGGCTGTCGCGGATTCTTACGTTTGATGACATCCGATAGGACGTTCCCGTAGCGGTGAACATCAGGCATCCGAACTCAACCCTCCCCGCACCACCGATCTGCTGTTCCCCGGCAGCAAATTCCGCACAACCCTCACCCCCCACCCCCCCGAGCAAACTGTTGTTCACGGTCCAGTCGGCCTGCCCCGGAATGGCCCCCAAGCCCGCACCCACCACAATTCTTCCTTCAAGGTCAAATCCCGCGTCACCCGCCCCCCCGTCGGCGATGACGACACCGCCTTGCACATAAATCGCGGCACCCGCCTGCACGGTTATGGCGTCGGCTGCCTGATTAAAAAAGAGGTCCTGCGAAAGCGCGGGCATTGCCAGCCCTGTTTGCAGGGCAACGCACAAGACCTGGACCGGACGGCGTGAATAGTTCATGGTTGACCCGTTTGAGTCAGCCAAATTCAGACCACAAAGTTTTTTTTAAGGTGATTACCCGATAATTAAA
>JANNSM010000230.1:0-1944 GCA_031402635.1 Bacteroidota bacterium
GTATTCCGCAACCCGGTTGAAGTCTTTGATGTCATTGTGACCAATGTCGGCCAGTTGGCCGATATCAGCGATTACATCAGCGGAACAAAATCCATAACGCTTGATGTATATGCCCCGGCTCCGGGTAAAACCGTTCAGATCACGCTGGAAGATTCCACAGTAGCCGGCCCAACCAACTATCCTTCCGGGCGACGCGCAGAATTCACTGCGGTAACTACCACTTCCGGCACTTGGGAAAAGCTAACGTTCAGCCTGGCCAATGAGCCCGATCCATCCATTCCCAATACTGCGGTAAACCGCGCAGTTTTACTGGTCAATCCCGCCATCGCCGCGAGCCAGGAATGGTACTTCGACAACTGGTTTGGCCCAGCCCGTACCACCGTTGCCTGCGAGCCTGACACCGATATTCCTGACGTTTTCTTTGATGGAGAATGCGAACAGGATCTCAACATTGAATTTTACCACGGTCAGTTAAGCCGCGAACGCAACCCTGATCTGTCGGGAATCAATACCACATCGCATGCGCTGCGCTACGACCGCAATGTTGGTGAAATGGACGATATCATCATCGGTTATTTCCCGGAAGCCCTGAGTATTACGGCCAGCAGCCGGCTGATTATGAATGTCTATGATGCCAACGCGCCTTCTGTTTACATCATGGCGCTTCAGACGGCAGGCGGCGCTGATGTTTTTGTACCACTCGATTCCACCTTTGCCTCTGAAGCCAACGATTGGACTGAGCTTACTTACAACTTGTCTTCCATTGCCGGAAACACAACGGTAGAGCGTTTTGTACTGCTCTACAAACCCGGACAGTTTTCGGTGGGTCGCACGTACATTGACAACCTGCGTATTGAATCTCCCAGCGGCATCAATGCCTCCGGTGAGCCGATCCTCCTGAACCTGTTTCCCAATCCGGCAACCGATCGGGTAGCTGTTCAACTGCCACAGCAGACTGGTGACGGCTTGCTCCAGGTCTTTTCTCTTGACGGACGGCAGATGAGCCCTGCGCGGGTTCTGAAAGCCGGCTCTGCTCCTGTTCAGGAATGGGATTGCTCCGCCTGGCCTTCCGGGACATACCTGGTTCGCTGGTCCGGCAAAGAAGGATCTGCGGGCGTGCCCTTTGTCATCGTCCGCTGAGGTATTCGCTCATGTTCATGCTGACCAGCCTGACAGGCAGGCTTGCCCGCCGGTGGTCTCCGCTGATCGTCAGGTCCAGCCATGAGCTGTTGTTGAGAAAATCAGTAACCGGTTCGTTTCGCCGTAACATGATCGCTTGATGAAATTTCGAATTCTCCTTACAGTCGTTATCCTTCGCGGGTTCAGCGGTATCCTGCAGGCCGGCGTTACCGGTCAAAAGGATTCGCTGTCAACCGATGAAAACGAGATAGTCTGGGCAATCCCGGATTCTTCCATGGCTATTGACGAAGGGGAGTATCGCGACCCCCGTTTAGTAGATCAGATCATGGACCGGATTACGATTGGCGGTTATGTACGGTTTTTCGGATTGCAGCGGAACATGGAAAACCCGTTCCGGGTCATTCCATCCAATATTTACGCGAATACTCCACCCTACGTTCTGGGACTTGGAGACGTTTACCGCGATCCTCCGATGGTGCTGCTGAATATCGGTGCGCGGCCCAGTCCCAGCACTTATGTTGGGATGGACTTTGCCCTGCCTTTCTTTTTTACCGGCAACCTGAATGAGCGGCCTCCTATCAACCTGAACCTGGGCATCAACCTGATCGGAAGTTTCAGCACATCGCTGGGAAGATTTGGCATTCAGGCAGGCGGCATCAACTGGACCAGCCTGAGTCCGCTGACGTTCGGGGCTCCGGATCTTTTCCGCTACAGCCTTTATGAACGAAGCCCCTGGGATGGCAATGTCACGTCCATTGATCGGGTTGAGTACCTCTACGATGTGGGGCAGATCAGCGTAGATCA
>JANNSM010000231.1:0-7219 GCA_031402635.1 Bacteroidota bacterium
CCAATGCCATCGAAAACGCAGCAAGAAATAGGGTGCCGGGCATTGAAATATCAGAGACCGGCTCGGAGTTTATGATAGGTCGAAGGGCGGATTTCGTCCTGGCCAATATCAACCGCTCTGTAATCCTGGATAATATGGAAATCTTTGCCGGGGTGCTCCATCCCGGTGGATCGCTGCTGGTCAGCGGTATTCTGGAAAGCGACCGGGAAATGGTCATTGAGGCCGCACGAACCTATAACCTGCAACTTAGCGTATGCGTAACGGAAGAATCATGGATTGCCCTGCGCTTTACCGCCTGACCGCGCTTCTCCTGCTGTTCGGGCTGGCTGATGGCGTATTGAACGCTCAATCCGGGCCTTTTCCACTCGATCCGGACGGGTTCCTTGAATCGTTTACCCGCCAGATGCGAGAAACCAAGCGCGAAGACCTGACGGCCAGTGCAGACCTTTTACAAAAACTTTATACCGAAGGCTCCCTTGAGCCGGGCATGGTCGCCGATATGGTGGAACCTGCCAGCCTCATGGCCGACCGGAAAATGGGGCTGGAAACGTATTGGCTGCCCTTTGCCAATGCGGCCGCCGGGATAGCCGGTTTCGGTCACGGAAGCAGCCGTTTCACGCAATGGTCGCAGATCTGCATGGGGCTTTTGCAAAACAACCCTTCGCCAAACAACAAAAGTCTTCGCACCTGGTTAGATTTCAGTGACGGGTTCTTCCATGAAAATGCGCTGGTGCGCACCCGGGCAAGGACCTGGATCATTGACGCAGAAGGGTATGATTTCCGCTCAGATGGCACCAAGGTGGAAGTATTTTTCCCGCTCGCAGAGCTCAGCGGCATTGTCACAGGCGACACCGTAGTGGTGCACCGGGCGAGAGGAAGTTTTTTTCCCGCCGAAGACCTTTGGCAGGGCACCCAGGGAAGAATTGATTTCCAACGCGCCGGCTTATCGCCGTCTCAGGTGTTTGCAGACTTCCGTAGTCACCGGATTGATTGTTCTACCGGCGATGTGGTGATTGACAGCGTTTTGCTGACCTATGACCCCCTGCTGCCAAAACCGTTGACCGGGCGACTCGTGGACAAGTTGGTGGTCAACAACACTCCGGAAAAAACGGACTATCCGCAATTCCGCTCTTATGAAAGTGACCCGACCGCGGTAGAGTTATACCCGAATGTTCGCTATACCGGACCGTTTGCGCTTAAGGGATTCCGGTTCCAGGGTTTTGGCAACAGTGAAGAAAGAGCCACCCTGGAATTTTATACACGCGAAAAGAAACTTGCCGTTCGCGCATTCACCGCGCAGAGTTTTGTCGGTGACCGGGACATCATTTACAGTGAAGAAGCGCAAGTCAGTGTGTTTTTCGGATTGGACTCCATTTATCATCCCAACGTTAAACTTCGTTTTGATCAACTGACCGGTGAACTGACGCTTAGTCGGGAAAATAAAGGCGCTACCAGTTCCCCATTTTTCTCTTCGTTTCACCGGTTGGAAACTTATCCGGATCAGATTCGCTGGAACATCAATGACTCCCTGATGCTGATGGCTCCCGACATGGGAATTGGAAAACAGGAAGTTGAATTCCGTTCTATCAACCTTTTTGACAATCCGCTTTTTATAGATATCCAGGGTGTAGTCAGTTACCACCCGCTGGTCATCATGAAACGGTTGGTTGACCGGAGCGGCGGGCGGCGTGAGTTCCAGGCCCTCGAGCTCGCACAGGAGTTCAACCGCAGCCTGACGATCGATGGCGTACAAGCCATCCTCTACCAGCTCATGCTGGAAGGCTTCATCTATTACGACAAAAACCAGGAGATTGTCTATATCCTGGACAAGACCATTAACTATGTTTTGGCAAAAGGGAAAAAGATTGATTATGATGTGATCAAAATAAAGACGGATGCCACCAACACAGGGATCAACAGCCGGTTGAACATTACCAACGGAAGGATGGAACTGAACGGTGTTTTTGAAGTGAACCTCAGCGATTCGCAATATGTTCGCATGTTTCCCAAGGGGAAAAAACTGGACATACTCGGCAACCGGGATATGGATTTCAGCGGCACGGTGTTTGGCGGGAGCTCAGATTTCTACGGCGACGATTTTCATTTCAGTTATGATTCCTTTTCCATCGGTATGAGTGCCATAGATTCTATGGTGATGTTTGTGCCGACCGGAGAAACCGATAAAAACGGCAATCCGATTACGGCGCCACTGAATACCAGCATCTCCGGACTCAGCGGCACTTTGTATATTGATCATCCGCAGAACAAATCGGGGAGAGAAGATTTTAAAATATTTCCTTATTTCAAAAGTTCCAAACCGGCAATTGCAAATTATGAAAAGCCCGGTGTACAGGGCGGAGCGTACGATCAGGAAAAGTTCTTTTTTGAAGTTGACGCATTTGATGTGGACAGCCTGGATGACATCGAGCCCGGTAAACTCGGATTCAGCGGCACATTAAAATCCGATGGAATCTTTCCGGAATTGCGACAAACCCTTGTGGTCATGCCCGACCGCTCGCTGGGGTTCAGCACAGAGACGCCGAAATCAGGATATGAATTGTACGATGGGAAAGCCCGCTTTTACGACAGCCTGAATCTTAGCAATGACGGCCTGATCGGAAATGGCCGGATCGAATACCTAACGACGGTGTTGGAAGGCGATCGTTTTATCTTTTTCCCGGATAGCACAAAAGGCTTGACCAAAACACTTCAGATCAACCGACAAGACAAAGGAACACCGTTCCCGGAAGTCAAAAACAGCGATGTTGCCCTGAACTGGAAACCCGACTCAGACAGCATGACGCTGAAAATGGGACAGAAACCATTTGATTTCTTTGGCGGGCTGACGACCCTTTCGGGCCAGGTCACCGTTACGCCAAAAGGATTGCTGGGTTCCGGTGTTGCCGACTGGCCAGAAGCAAAAGCCATCTCCAAGTCCTTCCGCTTCGGCGCCATGAGCCTTGAATCCGACAGTGCCGGCTTTGTGGTTAAATCGCCGCAAGCTGACCGGGATGCACTTACCCTTCCGAACGCCTACGCAAAAGTGGACTTTGAAAACAGGAGTGCGGTTTTTCGCTCCAACGATGAGTACGCTTACACCGAACTGCCCTTTAACCGCTACCAGACCACAGTCAATGATTTTGCCTGGGATATGAACGCGGGCAAGATTGAATTCAAAACGAGTGGCCGGGAGTTTTCACAATTCCGCTCCAGGGATTCCCGGCAGGAAGGGCTCGGTTTTCAGGCCAAGTCCGGAACCTACAATATGGATGACCACGTCCTTGAGCTCCATGGAGTTCCTTATGTTGCTGTTGGAGATGCGCATATTTTCCCCGAGAAAGGCGAGGTTATCGTTGAGCAGGATGCCGTCATCCGCGAATTACAGAATGCCAGGATTGTTTTTGATTCCCTGTATGCCTACCACGTCATTGAGCCGGCAACTGTGCGTATCAAGGGCCGCAATAACATGAAGGCGGAGGGAGATTACCGGTACATGAACAGGCTTGATGTAGAGCAGATTATCCATTTCGGAGAAATAGTTGCGGAACGGAAAATTGCAGAAACCGGAGATACTCTTTACGAAACGGTGGCAAGGGGCGTTATCCCGGACAGTATTCCCTTTTACCTTGACCCCAAGGTGCTTTACAAAGGGCCGGTTGCGCTGACTTCCACTTCGGAAAAAGTGGAATTTAACGGATTTGCCAAATTGAACATCACCGATACCACTTATCGCGCCGGTTGGTTTCAAATGAGTGATGCCATTGAATCCGATAATTTCCTGATCAACATTGACGGGGTCCTGGATGAAAACAAGGATACGGCTGTAGTCGGTATTTACCGCCTGTTTGGGAGCACAGAACTTTACCCCTCAATTTTGGCAGGAACTCGGCGCGCTAAAGACAAAGAAGTCATGAGAATTCACGGCTCGGTTCAGTACCGGGAAGATGATCATTCTTTTGTTTTTGGCGATCCGGATAAAGCTGATGGTTTCAGTACAAAAGGAACCTTACTGAGCTTTAATGATATGGACGGCACCGTAGAAGCAGATGGTCCGCTCAACCTCATGACGAATTTCGAATTGTGCCAGGTTAGCGCCGCAGCGGTAACGCGCAAAACCAAACAGGATTCTATTTGGCTTTTCCGGAGTACGGTGGGAATAAAACTCATCCTCACACCGGAATTGCTGGCTCAATTTGGAAAGATCTTCTACGATTACAACATGGATGCGGAATATCTGGATTACTACGCCGAAGAGAGTGTCTTTGCGCGTACCCTGCCGCAGTTGTTGCCGCCAAAAGAAGAAGAGCGGGTCATGGTGGGTATTGAAACCATGGCGGAATTTACCCGCTCCAAAGATTATCCGTTTGATATCACGCTGACCGATCTTCCGCTGGTCTGGAATGAGGTGTCCGAAAGCTGGCGTTCTGTAGGCAATAAAGCGGGAGTTGCCCATATCGGCGATCAGACGATCAACCAGCAGGCCGTCGTAGCGGTAGAATTTGCGCCGCGTGCCGGCGGGGATTATTTCCACCTGTACCTGGAAACCGATCTGGAAGACTGGTTTTACTTCTACTACCATAAAAACGTGCTGAAAGTGATCAGCTCCGTAACGGAATTCATCGATGCACTGAACCTTACCGATCCCATAAAAGCCACATTCCGCCATCCCAATGGGCAGGAATACAGTGTGCTCGCCACAGGTACCGTTTCAGAGCGCAACCGCTTCCTGAGCAAAATGGGATTCTTCGGCGGGGAAGAAGATGAGTGAAACATTTGGCTAATCTTGCCCGGTGATTTTGGCTTTCATGGCATTGGTGTATTTTCAGATTGATTTCTACCGATCGAATTCAACCAATGATCAAGCGCAAATCCGCAATTTTTTTCGCCGTTCTGTTTTTGATGGGTTGCTCAAGCGTTCCCATTACCGGGCGCAAACAAGTAAAACTGCTGCCGGAAACAGAACTGGTGCAGATGAGTCTTGCGGCTTACCGCGACTTTCTCCAGGAAAACACGGTTGTCGAAAAGGGCAGCGATGCGGAAATGGTGGAGCGGGTTGGTCGCAAACTCGCAGCTTCCGTTACGGATATCCTCACAAAAGAAGGGATGACGGACCGCCTGGCTACTCTCAAGTGGGAATTCAACCTGGTAGAAGACAAACTGGCCAATGCGTGGGCAATGCCCGGGGGAAAGGTGGTTGTTTACACGGGCATTCTTCCCATCACGGAAACTGAAACGGGGCTTGCGGTGGTGATGGGTCATGAACTTGCGCACGCCATTGCGCAGCACGGCAATGAGCGCATGAGTCAGTTGCTGCTCAGCCAGGTCGGCGTTGCGGCACTGGATATAGCCTTAACCACACAACCCGAAGAAACCCGCCAGTCCCTTCTCCTTGCAGCGGGTATTGGCACCCAGCTCGGTGTGATCCTTCCGTTTTCGCGAAAACACGAATCTGAAGCCGATGAGCTCGGGCTAATTTTTATGGCCAATGCCGGTTATGACCCTTCCGAAGCCATCCGATTCTGGACCAAAATGAACGCCTCAGCCGGCAGTTCAGTCCCCGAATTTCTCTCCACCCACCCCAGCCACGAATCCAGAATTGAAGACATCCGGAACAAATACCTTCCGGTTGCCATGACCTATTACCAGGGCACGTCTTCCAAAAAAAAATGAGCGGAAAATAATGAGCCGGCTGAAAAGAAAACCGGCCAGCCGAAATCCCGACGAGACTGCAAGCCAGCGTCCCGGTTTCCCTTTCTGGACCCGTCTTCAGAGCCACTGGAAGGACATACTCCTTCAAAAAATCCCTCCACCACCGGAACCTCCCCTTGAACTTTTCCTGCGCAAGGGTCGGCTGATGCTGGCATCGCCGGGTGCGATTTACTCGATGGAAGAAGATTACGGAAGCTATGTTGGCGCATTTCGACAACTGGACCAGCACTTTCGTCCGTCAAGGGTTCTGGTACTGGGCTTCGGTCTGGGAAGCATCCCGCTGATCCTTGAACGGCTGCACGGCTTCAAACCGGAAATTACCGGTCTGGAGTGCGATTCCCGGATTGCTGCTCTGGCCAGACACTATCTACCCGCTGACCTGCTGGCCAGAACAACGCTGATCGTTCGGGATGCCCTCGATTGGGTGCAACAAGCCGAACCTTATTTTGACCTGATTGCCGTAGATCTTTATGTTGATACGGAAGTTCCCGCGGGTTGTGCAAATCCCGGCTTTCTGCGCCACTTGCGCCGGCTCACCGCTCCGGGCGGATACCTGTTCTTAAGCCGGCTAAATCAGGAATCTGACGAAGCCAGACAAACATTTGAACAAGCGTTCAAAAAAGAATTCCCTGATGCCCGTCAGATTAAGGTTGGGGGAAACACCATTTACTTCTGGCGGGCTGATTCTGGCAATTCCGGAGGGCAATTCCGGAGGGCAATTCCGGAGGGTAATTCCGGAGGGTAATCCCGGAGCTGGGGGACACCGCCTAAAGAATGCCGCCATAATATAATCTACGCCAGAGGTTCGTCTAAATTGGCGGAAAATGACCGGGTTCGGCTTCGGCCATAATCCCGTAAACTGCTTCAAAAACATCGTCCACACTGGGCTTACTGAAGTAGTCTCCATCAGAACCATAAGGACTGCGGTGTGCCCTTGCCGTAAGTGTTGCCGGGGGTGAATCAAGCCAGCGGAAAACATCCTGTCCCTCCAGAACCTGTTGCAGAATATAGGCCGAAGCACCGCCGGGAACGTCTTCGTCCAGCACCATCAAGCGATTGGTTTTGCGCACCGAAGCGGCGACAGCGCCGTCAAGGTCAAACGGCAACAGGGTCTGCACGTCTATCAACTCCGTTTCAATACCGGCCTGAGCGAGCAGGTCCGCAGCTTCCTGAGCGATGCGCACACAGGATCCGTAAGTTACCACGGTGATATCCGAGCCTTCCCGGATCGTATCGGGCCTGCCGAGCGGAACCGTAAATTCGCCCAGATTGTCCGGCTGACGCTCCTTGAGCCGGTATCCGTTGAGGCACTCGATGATCAGCGCGGGATCGTCGGATTGGAGCATGGTGTTGTACATACCCGCTGCCTGCACCATGTTGCGGGGAACCAACACGTACACTCCGCGGAGTGCACCCAGAATCATCCCGATCGGGGATCCGGTATGCCAGATTCCTTCGAGCCGGTGGCCGCGTGTGCGCACGATGAGCGGCGCTTTCTGCCCACCACGGG
>JANNSM010000232.1:0-4304 GCA_031402635.1 Bacteroidota bacterium
GAGCAAGGTACCGCTGCTCGTGGGCATGGATGCCGAATGGGGCCCTTCGATGCGGTTGGACAGCACGGTGCTCTATCCGCGCCAGTTGAGCATGGGAGCCATCTCCGATGAAACCACTGTTTATCGTTTCGGCGCTGAAGCGGCAAGACAACTCACAGCACTGGGCGTTCACATCAGTTTTTCGCCGGTAATTGATATCAATAACAACCCGTTAAATCCGGTTATCGGCGACCGCTCCTTTGGCGAGGACCGCATGAATGTGGCCCTCAAAGGGCTGGCGTACATGGAAGGGCTTCAGGATCACGGGGTCCTTGCCTGCGGCAAACATTTCCCCGGTCACGGAGATACGGATGCGGATTCGCATCTGGAGCTGCCGCTGATCACTCATTCCCGGGATCGCCTTGATTCGGTTGAATTATACCCGTTCAAGGTGCTGATCAGCCAGGGCCTGGCCAGTGTAATGATCGCCCACCTGCAGATCCCTTCACTGGATGACCGGAAAAACCGCGCAGCATCGCTCTCGCAGGCCATCACCGGCAATCTGCTCCGCGACAACCTTGGATTTCGCGGACTCGCCATCACCGATGCGCTGAACATGAAAGGCGTCAGTGCAAATTTTTCGCCCGGAAACCTGGAGGTCGAAGCTTTCCTGGCCGGCAATGACATTCTGCTTTTCCCCCAAGACGTTTCAACTGCCGCACGCGCATTGTTGAGCGCCCTTTCGCAAGGCCGCATTTCTGCCGAAGAACTGGACCGGCGGGTACTGCGAATTCTTCAGGCCAAAGCCTGGGCCGGACTGGATCAGTACCAGCCCGCGAACACAGAAAATCTTTTGGAGCAGCTCAACAGCGATGAAGCCCGCTGGATGCTCCGCGACATTGCCGAGCAGCGGCTGACTCTATTGAAGAATGAAGACCAGGCGCTGCCGTTCAAAACAGGTCAACAACCGGATCTGGCCATTGTGGATTTGGGTCGAAATTCCGCATCGGGTTTTCAGAAGCGATTGCAGGAATTCGGACCTTTTGAGAGTTTTACCATCGCTGAAGAAGCGGTTGCCGCAAAGTATGCTGAAGTGCTCCAAAAGGCCGGCGGGCATGAGTTTGTAGCGGTTGGACTTTTCGGGATGGTTCGCTCTGCCAAACTGCAATACGGGATTACGGCGGCCGAGCTTCAGTTTATCCGGCAGCTTGCGGCTAAAACCCGGGTGATCCTGGTGGTCTTCGGTTCTCCTTATGCCGCGGAGTTTGTGCGTGAACCGCAACATTTGTTACTGGCTTTTGATGAACAGGCAGACGGCCAGGAAGCGGCGGCCCGTGCTTTGTTCGGGCAGTTGCCCGTCCGCGGTCGGATGCCGGTCAGCGCGGGGGCAGTCTTTCCGTTTGGTTCCGGACTTGACCTTGCCGCGACCACCCTGAAACATTCCGTACCCGAAGAGGAGCAGTTTGGCGGACTGGCCGTGGAAAGGATTGACAGCATTGCCCGGCGGGCGTTGGACCTGGGGGCGACACCGGGTTGTCGCATTCTGGTGGCAAGACACGGCAATATTATCCTGGACCGGGCTTACGGCCTGCACAGTTACCCGGAACAGATCAAGGTAAAAAATGACGCGGTGTATGACCTGGCTTCGATCACCAAAGTTGCCGCAACCACGCTGGCGGTGATGAAGCTTTACGAGGCCGGAAAAATTCGTCTGGACGATACGCTTGGGAAATACCTGCCGGAATTTACCGGCTACCCGCTCGCCGGCCTGGTGATCCGGGAGGTGATGACCCATACGGCACGGTTGCAGCCCTGGATTCCGTTTTACCGCTTTACGCTCACCGAAGACAAGCAACTAAATCCCTCGTATTACCGAAGCCGGAAAGAGGGCGAATTCACCGTCCATATTGCAGACAGCATCTGGATGCACAAAGGGTGGCAGGACAGCATCTGGCGGCGTATTGCCGAGGCCCCGCTTTTGCCTTCTCCGCAGTACAAATATTCGGACCTCGGTTTCTACCTGATGGCAAGGGTGGTGGAAAGGGTTAGCGGCCAATCCCTGGACCAGTATGTTCAACAGCAATTCTTCAAACCCTTGGGGCTGGCTACGATGGGATTCAGGCCGCTGGAGCGCCTGCCGGCCAACCGCATTGTGCCCACTGAACGCGATGTGTACTACCGCGATCAGCTCGTACACGGCTATGTGCACGACATGGGGGCGGCCATGATGGGCGGTGTAGCCGGTCATGCCGGACTGTTCTCCACCGCTGAAGATCTCGCCATTATTTTTCAAATGCTGCTGAACGGGGGCAGCTACGGAGGCCATCAGTTTCTCAGTCCCGAAACCGTAAACCTGTTCACGTCCAGACAATTCCCGGAATACCGCCGCGGGTTAGGCTTTGACAAACCGGAAACCGACTCGCGTAAAATCAGCCCGGCCAGTGAATATTGCTCGCCGGAAACATTTGGGCACAGCGGGTTTACGGGGACCATCGTATGGGCAGATCCTCAATTTGAGCTGATCTATATTTTTCTTTCGAACCGGATTTATCCCGATCAGGAAAACAAGGTGCTGATATCAGAAGGCATCCGGACCAAAATTCAGGACGAGATCTACCGGGCTATCCGCGAAGGGGCCTGGACCACGCCGGAGTCTGCCCTGAACACCAGGGATAAGCCCTGATCTGGCGCCAATCGGCTGAACAGCCGTAAAAAAGGTTGAAATTTAACCGCGAGGGCTGAACTACCTGGCCCACGGCATTGTTGAGTTTCACGGTTGTTGACTGAGCTGGCGACCCAAACCTTTAAGCTATGAATATTGGTATTGTTTGTTATCCCACCTATGGCGGCAGCGGTGTAGTGGCCACGGAACTGGGCAAAGCGCTGGCAGACCGGGGGCACAAAGTGCACTTTATCGCCTACAGGCAGCCCTTTCGCTTTGATTCATTTCACGAAAGTTTGTTTTACCACGAAGTGGCGAGCAGCAATTACCCGCTGTTTGAATATCCTCCTTATGAAACGGCGCTGGCCGGCAAAATCGTGGATGTAGCCCGATTTGAAGGCCTGGACCTGGTGCATGTGCATTACGCCATTCCCCATGCCGCCGCGGCCTATATGGCCAAACAAATTCTGGCATCACAGGGCCATCATCTTCCGGTAATTACTACCCTTCACGGCACCGATATCACCCTGGTGGGCCGCGATGAGACCTTTGAACCCGTGGTCACTTTTTCCATCAACCAAAGCGACGGGGTAACCGCAGTTTCCGAATGGTTGAAGCAGGAAACATTTGCCCATTTTCCGGTGGTCAAAGACATCCGGGTTATCCCCAACTTCATTGATTTCAGCCGCTTTAAAAAATTAAACAAAGAGCATTTCCGGAAAGCTATTGCTCCCAACGGGGAAAAAATATTGATCCACACATCCAACTTCCGCAAGGTCAAACGGGTCGGCGACGTGGTGCGGGTTTTTGATCAGATCCGGCGTGAAATTCCTGCCAAGCTGCTCCTGATCGGCGACGGGCCCGAGCGTCAGGCTGCGGAGCGTCTCAGCCGGGAACTCGGCACCTACGATTCCATCACCTTTTTGGGCAAACAGGAAGCCGTTGAAGAACTGCTCGCGGTATCCGACCTGTTCTTCATGCCTTCTGACAGTGAAAGTTTTGGACTGGCCGCACTCGAAGCGATGGCCTGCCATGTTCCGGTGATCTCGACGGACACCGGCGGCCTGCCCGAAATCAACATTCACGGGAAGACCGGTTTCCTTGCTCCGGTTGGTGACGTGGATGCCATGGCGGCGAATTCCCTGATGCTTCTCCGGGATGAGGATATGCTCACCCGGTTTCGTGCTGCGGCCTATGAGCAGGCCCTGCGCTTCCGGATCGAAAATGTGCTTCCCCTTTACGAAGCTCTTTACCGGGAAGTTACTGCCGTCAAAGTAGATGCCGGATCCTGAGTTTCCCGGTAACCGGCGGCACTCCGGCAGCCGGAAGCATGCTGCATGGCCTACCCAAAATGACCGCCAACATAATTTTTGGTGAGTTCAATTTTGGGATTATTGAAAATATTTTCGCAACTGTCAAACTCAATGACTTCGCCCAGATACATAAAAGCAACATTGTCAGAAATACGTTTGGCCTGCTGCATATTGTGAGTTACGATGACAATAGTATAGTCTTTTTTCAAACTTAGGATAAGATCTTCAATTTTACGGGTACTGATGGGGTCAAGGGCCGAACAGGGTTCGTCCATTAAGATAATTTCGGGGCGGAGTACAACGGCTCTGGCAATACACAACCGCTGTTGCTGGCCGCCGGACAACGTCAC
>JANNSM010000233.1:0-6854 GCA_031402635.1 Bacteroidota bacterium
TGACTACCGGACCTTTTCGGCAAAAGCCGATGTGGAGATGGAAGACGAATCCGGAAAAAGCAGCGCCATTGCCTTTTTGCGGATGCAGCGGGACAGCGTGATCTGGATTTCGCTGCGAAAAGCCGGCCTTGAGGGAGCAAGGGTGCTCATTACCCGCGATTCCGTACACATTCTGGACCGGAACGAAAAGGCCTATTACCCTTTTGCCTACGATTACCTCCGGCAACAGTTCAGGATTAACCTTCCTTTTGAAGCGCTCCAGGACCTCATCGTTGGCAATGCGATGGTCAGGCAACCGCTGGACTGGCAGAGCGGCCTGGACAACGGCAGGTTTACGCTTGCGGGGCAGGATGGCCCCATTGATCACCAATTCTGGATCCGGCCGGCTGACCTCCGGCTGACCGGTCAGGCCTGGATGGATCCGACGCTCGGCCTCGGGCTGGATATGCAGATGGACGATTACGAGATGCTTTACGGGCAAGCCTTCGCTACTTTCCGCACGATTGTCATGCCCGGTGAACGACCGGCTACTTTCCAGATCAGGTTTTCCCGGATCCTGACCAATGAATCCGATCTGAGTTTCTCGTTTAACGTCAGTCCGAGTTACCAGGTCATCCGGGAGTTGCGGTAAATCCAACCGGTCAGCGCTGACCTCCAATGCGGACACCGGCACATACTATTCCACGACTGCGGACAGCATTGACTATCTTTTGGATGAACCAATTTGGCTTATTTAGCTTCCCGATGCGATTGCTCCGTTTTCCCGGCCTGTTTTGTGCGCTTCTTATTGCGCTGGGCCTGCTTCTGCCCTCCGGACTTTGGGCTCAGCAAACGGATAAGTCGGCCCTGAAGAGTCAATACGATCAGCTCCTTCAGGAAATCCGGAAAACGGAAGAGGTTCTGGCAGAAACCAAAAAGAACAAGCAGGCCACGGTTTCTGAACTGGAGGCGCTGCAGCGCAAAATTGATATCCGCAAACGCCTGATCGGCAATATTTCCTCGCAGGTTTCCAACCTCGACAACAGAATTCTGGAAAATACCCGCGTCATTATTTCGCTTGAAAGAGACCTGGATGAGTTGAAGAACGAATATGCCGACATGGTCTATTACGCCTATGTCAATCACGACTCTTTTGACCGGTTGAGTTTTGTGCTTTCTTCTTCTTCGTTTACCGATGCGCTCAGGCGCGTGCAGTACTTGCAGGAATACACGGCTTTTCGCAAGGAGCAGATCAAACTGATCAAATCCACGCAGGAAGCGCTATCGTTTAAAGTCAATGATCTGGAAGAAGACAAGGCCGAAAAGCGCGGCTTGTTGCAGGAGGAAGAACAGCAACGCCTGACCCTTGACAAAGAGCGGGTTGAGCAAAACAGCAAAATCACTACGCTGTCCAAGATTGAAGGCAAGCTGCTCAGCGCCATCAACACCAAAAAGAAAGATGCCGAAGAACTAAATCGGCGCATTGAACAGATTATCGCGGACGAAATCCGCAAGGAGCGACTCCGGGCACTTGAAGCGGCCAATAAGTCTGGCGAAAACACCGGCTCACGCGGTGCAGAAGTCCCGACGTTGACCCCGGAGATGCGCGTGATGAGCAGCCAATTCGCCGAGAATCAGGGCAGACTGCCCTGGCCGGTAGACCGGGGAACGATCACCGGGGCCTATGGTCGCAGAGTACACCCGATATTGCGCGACCCGCCGGTTTACATCCAGAGTAACGGCGTGGACATCACCACGGTAGCCGGGGCGGCAGCACGCGCAATTTTTGATGGCGAAGTGGTGAATATCATCTACAATCCCTCTTTTCAGCGCGGGGTGATCATCAAGCACGGAGAGTACTTTACGGTTTACACCAAACTGCAGGATGTTTCCATAAAACCCGGCGATACGGTCAAAGCACGACAGCCGATCGGCACGGTTCACACCGACCCGGAAGAAAACAAGACCGAATTGCATCTGGAAGTCTGGAAAGGAACGACGCTGATGAATCCCGCCGATTGGCTGGTTCCCAAATGATTCTGCTCAATCGGGGACCCGCAATGCCGTAATATGCATAGCTTTGTTATTCGCAACCCCAATTCATGAGCCATATGTTGTTATTTTTTGGCCTCGGTTCCCAGGAAGTAGTCCTGCTGGTTCTTGCAGTCCTCTTGCTCTTTGGCGGTAAGAAGATTCCCGAACTCATGCGCGGCATAGGCCGTGGTGTGCGGGAATTCAATGACGCCCGCTCGGCGATCAACACCGAGTTGCAGGAAGGCATGAAGGATAAGGAAAAGTCATCGGAGACCAAATCCTCCTGAACTTTCGCATTCCAATCCGGTTCTGACCGGTCACTTTTTTTGCGGGAATTTTGTGTTCGGCCGGTTCTTCAGCCTGAATGAGCCGTATTTTACAGCTTTATTTTGCTGATCTATAATTGATTATATATTGATATTTATTCCAGAATAACATTCTTGTGTATTTCTCGTTTATAAACTCCGGGTAATTTTCCCACCGGTGATGAGGCATAAAGGACCCTGATGCCCTAGTTTTGACTGTATGCGTGCACTTTACCGAAACATCCTGACTGTGGTCCTTTCCACGGCCCTGGTCGCCTCGGCTGCCAACGCATCTGCTAAACGGTCTTCTGTTTATTACAGCACTTTTTCAAACAGCGCGAATCAAGGCGAGACAGACTCGGCCCGTGCCGGTGACCTACCCCATCAGCACGGTCTCAACCCCGTTGAAATTGTCAATTCCGCGCTGGATCAGCCGCTGACCAAGGCGGACTGGGAGCAGGTCCTCGATGCGATGGACAGTCTGGTGTCAGAACTGGAGTCCACGGCCTTTCGTCCGGCAGAGCCCCCCGCCGATAGCGGCTACTGGTCACGCCATGAAAACTGGCCAACTTTTAGCGATGAAGTGCTTCGACAGCGCCTTGCCGCTATACCGACCACGATTCCGCTGACTTTTAACCGGACAGTCCGGAGCTGGATCGAAATGTATACGCTTCGCAATCGGGCCGGTGTGCAGCGCATGCTTGGGTTGAGAGACCTCTATTTCCCCATTATTGAAGCCGAATTGGACCGGCGCAATCTTCCCCTTGAACTCAAATACCTGGCGGTCATTGAGTCTGCCCTGAATACTCATGTGGTTTCTCCCCAGGGAGCCACCGGTTTATGGCAGATCATGTACACCACAGCCAAGGGGCTCGGACTGCGGATTGACACCTATGTTGACGAGCGTCGTGATCCCTATGAGGCAACGGATGCTGCCCTCGATTACCTGCAACAGCTCCATGGAATATATGGAGACTGGCTGCTGGTTGTTGCGGCCTACAATTGCGGT
Source organism: Bacteroidota bacterium (assembly GCA_031402635.1). Lineage (GTDB taxonomy): Bacteria > Bacteroidota > Bacteroidia > Chitinophagales > BACL12 > WGOA01. The sequence goes on from JANNSM010000233.1 coordinate 3,328, forward strand.
CCGGGCAACGTGAATAAAGCGATCCGCAAGGCCGGGGGCAACCGCAATATCTGGACCATCTTTGAATACCTGCCCCAGGAAACCCGAGGCTATGTTCCGGCTTTTATTTCGGCGGCCTATACCTTCACCTATTACAAAGAACACGAATTCACGCCCTGGAGTTGCCGGTTCAGTTATGCGCATACCGATACGGTCATGATCGGGGAGAACACCACCTTTGAACTGCTGGCCGATCAACTGGACATGACGGTCAATGAGCTTCAGTATTGCAATCCCGCGCTTCGCCGCGATGTGGTGCCTGGCGCTTCCGGTCTCTACCCATTGCGATTACCGTACGAGAAAGCTATGCTCTGGATCAACCGCAAAGAGCAAATCCTGGCAGCAGCAAACCGCCCGCCGGTTGAAACACCGGAAACCGATGCCGCCAATGCCGCAGCAAAAGTTGCCGCCACCGGCTCCGCAGCCGCAGATCCGGTTGCCGCAGAATCAACCCCTGCAGCCGTTTCCACCGAACCGACACGCCTGATCTACACGGTCAAGTCAGGCGATAACCTCACCTACATTGCCGGGTGGTACGCAGTGGACGTCAGTGAAATCAGATCCTGGAACAAGTTAAGCGGCAATACCATCCGGGCCGGACAGAAACTGGTGGTCTATAAACCGGCAAACGAAGCCCCGCGCTACACGGCCCTTGCCGGAATGTCATTCGCCGATAAACAGCACACCCAAGGCAAAGGAGTTACCGCTTCGTCCACCCCGGGGTCCACCCCCAATGCCACGTTGATTTACCGGGTCAAATCCGGTGATACACTCTGGAGCATCGCCCGCGCACACCCGGGCAACTCCATTGACAGCATCGCCCGCCTGAACGGGATGACTGCCCGCAGCACGCTGAAAGCCGGCATGACCCTGAAGTTGAGCCGGTAACCGGGATTATTTTTTTGCCTTTTCGAGCGGGATAAACGACCTTGCCAATACTCCGGTTGGCCAGGACTTTTGTTCACGCGAAGCACACATGGTCAAACCCGCAAGCGCTCTAACGTATCGTCTTAATCGAAATATGGTCGAATTGTCGCTCTGGAATGAGCCGAAACGATTCGCCTTCATCGCGCTATGCGCCGGCCTGGTGATTACGCAAATCCTGTTTTTTAGCGAACTGTTTTTAGCCCTCAAGGCCAACAGTTGGTCAACCACAGGTTATGCAATGTTGGGAGTAGCCGCCGCGACCGTGATCTCAGCCCTCCTGATTCCCGCCTTGTTGTGGCAGCGTTTTGGCCGTGAAGTGATTGAACTGGACCCCGTACGGTTGCGCATTTACCATGATTACCGGCTTTTTCGCCGCATCCGGCTGGAGCGCAATTACCGACAATTCGAGGTGCAAATCTGGACAGACCTGGTCCAATCCGGTACCCTGCCCCAGAAGCAGTCAGCATCGGGGCAATCGCGGGGACGGCTGCTGTTGATTTTAGATAAAGAGCGTGTGCGGACGCGGGTTTCCATGAATCGGATGGAACTGGAGGCAGCGGCCAACCTGCTGGAGCGGTTCCGGCAGCTTCATCGTACCCCGGGCAGCAATTTATATGTGGTAAATAATAATTGAGAGGAGACGATCATAGGCTGACTGCCGGTAACCGGACAAACGCCCTCCGGACAAGTCATGTCGGTGTAACTTTCCGGCTTCTATGTTTTTCCCTTATGGCGATGACCAGGTGCACGGTGGGCACCGACCCTGGGTCAGTTACAGTTTCCTGGCCCTGAACATCGCAGCATTTGTCTGGCAGCTCAGCGATCCAACCGGCGGTGGATTTGCTGCCTGGTATGCTGCCGTGCCTGCCGATATCATGAACGGGCGAAATCTCTACACGCTGGTCAGCAGCTTGTTTCTGCACGGCGGGCTGATGCACCTGCTCGGCAATATGCTTTTCCTCTGGATTTTCGCAGACAACATTGAATCTACGATCGGCTCCTGGCGTTTCTTCCTCTTTTATTTACTCGGGGGAATTGCCGCCACCGCCGCGCACATCGCTATTGACCCTTACAGCCCCATTCCCGTGTTGGGTGCGAGCGGCGCCATTTCAGCCGTGCTAGGCGCTTACCTGGTCATGTACCCAAAATCGCGCATCAAGGTCTTTCTGATATTTCTCGTATTGATTCCTTTTCGCGTTCCGGCTGTTCTGTTTCTGGGACTGTGGTTTTTTATGCAAATGTCAAGCGGCCTCGGTTCCCTGACCGGCAGCAGCGCCGGTGTAGCCTGGTGGGCGCATATCGGGGGATTTTTGTTCGGCATCGCCGGCGGATTCTGGATCCGCGCCGAATTCCGGGTCAGGAGACTTAAAGTCAGATGAAGCCCAGACGGCTCCGTAACATAATCCATGATTCAAATAACTGTCCGTCCTTTCGACCTAAATTTCTGCCAGGTATTTGCCGTTTCCGGCAGTGCCCGCAGCAGCACCAAATCGCTGTTTTTAGAAATACAGGTCGAAGGGGTGCAGGGCTTCGGGCAGGCAGCATTTCCACCGTATCTCCAGCCAGACCGCGATGACAACCTCCGTTTTTTACAAAGTTGGCCGGACTGGGAATTGGATGGACTCAGCTCGCTTTCCGCCCTGTTGGATGACCCTGAATTTACCGCAGAAGCCCATCTGCCCGCCCGAGCAGCGCTGGACATGGCCTGGCACGATATAAGGGCAAAGCAGGAAGGACTACCCCTCTGGCAGTTTTTAGGCCTGCCTGATCCGGCGGGAATTTCCTCTTGTTTTACCATTGGGATTGGTTCCAGAGCGGAAACAGAAACCGCCCTGAAGCAAGCCCGCAAGTATTCCTGGCTGAAACTGAAACTGGATGCCGATTTGGAGCGAACCCGTTCCGTCATTGATCAGGTCCGCCGGTTCACGGAGCAACCATTTGCCGCTGATTTCAATCAGGCGTTTACCGGCCGTGAAGTAGCTGTACGAGCATTGGAAATGCTCTGGTCAGCGGGCGCTTTTTTAGCCGAGCAGCCGATGGCAGTTAAGCGGGATGAGGACCAGCTCTGGCTTCGGGAGCGCTGCCCGCTGCCGATTTATGGCGATGAGTCCATCCGAACAGAGCAGGATCTGATCCGCAAACGAGAACTTTTTGACGGCATCAACATCAAGCTGATGAAGTGCGGCGGCCTTCGCGCCGCTCTCCGGCTTCATGAACTCGCCGGTAAATCCGGCGTCAGGACGCTTCTCGGCTGCATGGCTGAATCCTCCCTGGCTACGACGGCTGCGGCAAACCTTGCCAGCCTTTTTGACTACGCCGATCTTGACGGACACGCGATCATCAACAACGATCCTTTCCGGGGGTTGATGCTGCCCGAAGGACGCGTCGAGTTGCCCGGTCACGCTGATCGACCGTTCGCGCACACACCTGTGGAAACCGCTGCTGCACGAGGTCGCCGCCGGCAGCATGGACATCCACGCGCACCAGCTCGACTACCTCGCGCAGGCGCGCTGGCACAAGTTCACCTTCGTGCTCGGCGCGCTCGAGGGGCTCGAGCGAAA
>JANNSM010000234.1:0-4692 GCA_031402635.1 Bacteroidota bacterium
AAGCCTTTACGATGACTTGTACCTGCAATACGGGCAGGAAAAAGGAAGCGGCTGGTCAGACCGGTACCAGGTTGCCGATGCATTTACACCGCTGCACCGCGAAGCGACCATCAGGATCAAGGCCGACGGGATTCCGGAGAACCGCCGTCAGCAGGCGCTGATTATCAACGAAGATCACGCGGGCTACAAACGGGCTATTGGCGGGTATTGGGAAAACGGATATGTCTACGCCCAATCCGATCGCCTTGGCGAGTTTTACGTCACCATAGACAGCGTGGCACCTTCGGTCAGTTCGCTGAGCCTGAAGGAAGGTCAAGTCCTCGGCAGCCTGAAGTCTCTGCGTTTCCGCATAGCAGACAACCTTTCGGGCATCAAATCATTCCGGGGTGAGATTGACGGGCACTGGGTATTGTTTGAATACGAGCCAAAGGAAAACCTCCTCTTTCACGATTTGGACAATACGCTTGAACCAGGAAGGCATGTGCTTGTTTTACAGGTCATAGACGAGCGCGGCAATAGTGCCGAGCGCCGTCTTTCCTTTACCCGATAAACAACACATCATGACAGCCCTGAAAACCGGCTCAACGCCACCGGCTATTGAAACCACGGACCAAAACGACCAGCCCTTTTCGCTCAAAAATCAAAAAGGGAAGAAAGTGGTCCTCTATTTCTATCCCAAAGACGATACCCCGGGCTGCACCAAAGAAGCCTGCTCTTTCCGCGATCACCACGAAAACCTGATTGCCAACGGCTATACCATTGTGGGGGTAAGCCCGGATTCCGCGGCCCAACACCGCAAATTCATCGCTAAATACAATCTTCCCTTCACCTTATTGCCCGATACGGATCATTCGATTGCGGAAGCTTACGGAGTCTGGGGGCCCAAGAAATTCATGGGCCGCGATTACGATGGCGTCACCCGCACAACTTTCCTGATTGACGAAAAGGGCAAAATCGAAAGGATTATTGATCAGGTGAACAACGAGCAGGCCGCCGAGCAAATTCTCGGTCAGGTCTGAAAGGAGGGGACAAAAGCCCTTGCCGTTTCCCGCTCGTCGGTCATTTACCAACAAGGCAAACCTTAACTAATTCAACTCCGTGACCGGAGTTGAATTGCTGTATTTTTGGGGCCTATCCGACTGACTATGCCCCAACGACTTCGCCTGAATAGCCCTGCTTACCTGATTTTAGCCGCCGTGTTTATTGTGCTTTCGCTGCCTTCGTGCAGGCAAAAGCGCGAGGAGGCCGCTGTGATCACGGATCCGCTGGCCTATGTACCAGCTTCAGTTTCCGTGTTTATGCAGGCTGACCTGGAGGCCCTGGCTTCAAAAAGCGACCTGCCAGCCATCCTTGACCACGAGACTTTTCAGGCGATGATGCCGGACAGTGCCGGCTATCTCCGGGCATCGCTGGATTTGCTGATGCAGGGTGGTCTTGACCGCAGCCGTCCCGCCCTGGTCTTTCAGCAAAACGGTGAAAAAACATGGCGAATGGTTGCCGGACTTGGAATGGCAGACAGCCTCAGTGCCCAATTGATTCGGCTTGGAATGCCGCCGGCTCAGAAAGGCGAAGGTTTTTCGTACAGCATCGGCAAAGGGATGACCGTTGCCTGGAATACCGCGATAGTCAGCGCCGTGCAGAAGGAAATTGCACCAACGGAAATTGAAGCAACACTTTTTGCCCTGCCGGATTCTTCCGCTTCAGCTAATCCGGGCCTGCTGGCCTTCCGGGAAAAAGAAGGAGACCTTCACATTTGGGCCGATGCCGGAAAACTGAAAGTGCCCCTCCCCTGGCTGGGCGGCTTGCTGGAAAACAGTCCGGGCATGCACACCGGGATGCGCATGGTCAACGAAAAGGGGCAGATGGCAATGCATGTTGACGTGGATGGCATGAGTCCGGAGCAGCAGGGGCGTATGGACCGCTGGTTTGCGGCCGCTGGCGGAAAAAAGAGCTGGGAGAGACTGCCGTCCGGAACACCGGCCTGGATGAGCATAGCGCTCCCGGAAGATCCGGCAGACCTGAATTGGATGGATGAGGGTTTGTTTACCGCCCTTAGCGCTACCGGAACAGAAGCTATCCTGGCCTTTCACCAGATAAAATTGCCGCAATTCTATCCCCGGGTTTCGCTGCTCATCCCGCGGCGAGCCGGATCCGGAACCGCTGAACTTGAAGCGGCGCTCAGGCAGGAGGAAGTCTACAAAGGACCGGGACGACTTTCCATCATGGGGTTACAAGCGCGTTACGGCATGAATCAGGACTGGATAACAGCATCCACCACCGATGAACCCTCTTCGCTTTTCGGCGCACCGGCAACGCCACTGAGTATTCCGGCGGAGTACGTTGAATTTTTTCTCAAAAGCCCGATACGGCTATACGTGAACCCCGCTACGCTGGCAACCGTTCTCCCGCTGCCGATGATCACCACCGAACTTAAAGATCTTGCGCTTTATGCCGAAAGGCTGCAGGGCGGCAGCATGGCTATTCACCTGGTGGTCCGAACCACCAATCCCGAACTGTACGGGCTGAATACAACCGCAGCCGTGCTGTTGGAAGTCATTCCCGCAGTACAGATGATGAACAGCTTTCTCTAACCAAAGCGGATTTTAAAAGCGCCTAGCCGAATACCCCGGTACTTTCCCGTGCAAATCCGTCTTCAAAACGTATTACCATCTAACATCGCGGAAGGCCCTGCCCGGCAATCCGATGTCTGGAACGCTAACCTGACTCTTCAACCCGGAAGCCGGGTGTTGGTCAACGCTCCGTCCGGCAGCGGCAAAACCACGTTCATCCATCTGCTCTACGGCCTGAAAAGGGAGTTTTCCGGAAACTATCTGCTGGACAACCGGAGCGCGGTGACCATGGGTCGCAAGGATTGGGCTGAATTGCGTCAGATCCGTTTTTCTGTTGTCTTTCAGGATTTGCGCCTGTTTCCGCGGGCAAGTGGAATGGAAAACATCCGCCTCAAATCCGAATTGCGCCCGGTCACCGATCAGGCGGGCATCCGGGAAATGGCGGCGAGGCTCGGCATGGCAGACAAACTCAACAGACCGGTTGACACCCTTTCCCAGGGCGAGCGTCAGCGCATTGCCATCATCCGGGCAATGTGCCAGCCCTTTGACTGGTTATTGCTCGATGAGCCGTTCAGCCACCTGGATGAAGCCAACATACGCTATGCCCGGGAACTGATGCTGGAGCGAATTGAAATCCAGAAAGCGGGTTTTGTGCTCGCCGGCCTGGGTTTTGATTACGGATTTGCCACCGAAAAAGCGCTGCACCTGTGAAAAGCCTGTTGCGTCAAATCATCTGGAAAGGCCAGGGCAGACGATCCTTCGTGTTCGCCGGAATAGGATTTCTACTGGGACTGAGTTTTGTGCTGTTGGCGGTACAGTTGTACAACCGCGTGTATGCCGATATCCGGGCCGATCTGGAATCGGGGGAACTTTCGCGTTACCTCGTCTTGCACAAACGCATTGGCAATGCGCAGGTGATGGGCAAGGCCAGCGCCAACTTCAGCGACCGGGAAGTTGCCGAATTCGGTGAACAGCCGTTCATTCTTGATCTGGCTCCGTTCCGCGGAAATTCATTTGCCGCCGCGCTCACCATGGAGCAATTTCAGGATATGCAGATTCTGCTTCCCGCGGAAACTGTGGACAATCGATTTCTGGATACCATTCCCGATGGCTGGACCTGGAAACCGGGAGATGACCGGATTCCTGTGATTATTTCGTCCGAATTTCTGAATCTCTACAATGCCGTCCTTGCGCCGAGCATGAATTATCCGCGTTTTACCCGGGATTTTATTCAGCAATACCCGCTGGAAATTGTGCTGATCGGAAACGGAAAACGGCGCTCCATGCCCATCCGCGTGGTGGGCTTCAGCGACCGCATTCTGTCTGCGCTCGTGCCGGCTGAATTTATGACCTGGGCCAATCAGGAATACGGGTCGGGCGAACGGGGGGAATACTCCCGCGTGATTGCCAGGGTATCCGACCCCGGTGATCCCGCGTTGAAACGCTACCTGGAAAGCAAGGATTACGAAACCAACCAGGATGCCCTGAAGGGCACAGCGGCCGGGGCTTTGCAGGCCCTGCTGGGAATCCTCGCATTCCTGGGCCTGCTGTTTTTTGCGCTGGCTACCGTCATTTTTCTGATGGCTTTTGAATTGACCATCAGCCGGGCCAGGCAGGAAATTGACCTGCTGATCCAGCTCGGTCATACGCTGCCTTCGCTGACCCGGGCAGTAGCAGGAACTTTCATACCGGTAGTGCTGGGCATCAGCGGGCTGAGCATCCTGCTGCTGGTATTGACGGTGCGCGTGTTGGGCAGCAAAATCACAGGGCAGGGACTGGAGATGGAGCCTGGAATTTGGTGGGGGGTCTGGGTCAGCGCCGCTGCCTTTATCAGTTTGATCATCGGGCTGAGTGTCTGGCGTATCCGCGCCAGCCTTGCCGCGCTGGCCAGTTGAGGCCGGAATCAGCGAACGCCACGGAACAATTCTTCGAGCTCCTGGCGCAAAAAATTCAACAATTCCTGAACATAGGGGCGGCTGAAATCAAAACGAATTCCGGCTGCTTCATAGGTTTCGGTGATGGTGCGGGTATAGCCTAAAGACAACGCATTTTTGAAGGCCTCGAGGGTTGCTGCGGGATCCTGCTGGTAGTTTCGCCAAAGGGCGACGGCACCGAGCTGTGC
>JANNSM010000235.1:0-7364 GCA_031402635.1 Bacteroidota bacterium
CATGGATGCAGTTGCCAGAACTCGCTGGCAACCTGTTTTCCCGGAGAACAGTCTGCTGCAGTACATGATTTTTGAGGGAAAACTGCTTTGTTACCTGGATCGGGTGATGCCCCGTGTGCCGGATTCGATCAAAATTGGCTTTACGGAGGCCCAGATGGAATGGGTAAACGCCAACCAGGCGGAGGCCTGGACTTTGCTGGTTACCGAGGAGTTGCTGTTCAGCACTAAAACCCAGGATATTGCCAGAATAGTCGGCGAAGGGCCGCATACCAAGGGCATGAGTGTTGAATCTCCGGCCAGGGTTGGGGTTTGGATTGGCTGGCAGATTGTAAGGAATTATTTGGAGCGGTATCCGGAAACCACCCTCGACGAGCTTTTTACCATGAGCGATGCCCGCGCCCTGTTGGAAGCTTCCCGCTGGAAGGCGGATGTCAAATGATCGGATCCGGGTAATCCAGGCGGATTATTCCGTAACCCCACCATTTTAAATCCGTATACCCAGGTATGTTTTTGGGCTAATTAAGGCCTGACCGGGGTTTATGCCATCCAATATTCAGGTTCTTATTCAACAAAAATTTGATGCCCTGGGAGACGGCTACCCGGGATTGAACGCCGAGGAGCGTATCCGGCTCCGGTTGATTCATCTTTTTCTGTTGAGTTCCGCCATTTTTACTGCCCTTTGCGGGGCGGTATTTACCATTCTGGGCGACTATGCCGTTACCTGGCTATGCTCGTTGGGGGTGAGTGTGCAGCTTGGCGAATTGCTCCTGATCCAGCGCAAAAAATACAATCTGGTCAAGCACCTCTTCGCGGGGTTGTTTCCAATTTACATGGTACTCAATGTGCTGCTTACGGGCACGTTCGGATTGATTGCATTGCTCGCTCTGCCGTTTGTCACAGTCACCATGTTCCTGTTCCGGCAGCCCTCGGTGAGGCTGGGTTATGTGATGGCCTATTTCGCCGCCGTCATCCTGGCCTTTCTCGCCTATAAACTGGTTAACCCGGTTTACCCGGTAGCGAATACCGAACTGATTGATACCCTGGGTATTTTTCTGGCCCTGGGGCTCGAGGTCATTTTTCTCAACCTGTACATTGATGAAATGCGGCGCAACAGCCTGGCTCTGGCCAGGTCAGAAAGGCAATACCATACCCTTTTTGAAAAGGCGCCCTTCCCGTTGATTCTCTACGCCAACGGGGGAATTATTGACTGCAATGAAGCGGGATTGCACATTATGGGTGCAGACCGGAAATCTCAACTGATCGGCCGTATGCCGTCTGATTTTTCTCCGGATCTGCAGCCTGACGGACGGCCTTCAACCGAAGCACGCGAAGGGATTGACGATACTATCCGCCGCAAAGGCATGCACACTTTTGAATGGACCCACCGCGATTTACATGGAAGGGATTTTCCGGTGGAAATCACGATGGCGGCAATCCACGATGACCTGATGTTTGGGATGTGGAGTGATCAGAGCTTGCGAAAAAAGGATGAAAAAAGAATCCGGGGACTGCTTGAATCGCTGCGTGTTCGGAAAACAGAGTTGGAACACACGCTCGAAGAACTGCGAAGCCAGCGCACTTTCTATGAAGATATCTTAAACGGTCTGCCCGCCGATGTCGCGGTTTTTGATAAGAACCACCGCTATTTATTTCTGAATCCGGTGGCGGTGAAGAATCCGGACATGAGGCGATGGCTGATCGGCAGAACCGACTTCGATTATGTGCGGAAGAAAAACCTGCCATCTAATATGGCAGAAAACCGCCACGCCCTGTTCTGCAAGGTGCTCCAAAGCGGACACACCATGCACTGGGAAGACAGCCACGAAGTCAATGGAAAAAAGACCGTCATTCTGCGCAGGCTATCACCGGTCTATGTCAATGGTGAAGTGCGCTTTGTAGTGGGCTACGGCACCGATATCACAAAAATCAAGGAGGCCGAAATCATTATCAGGGATCACAACGCCGTTTTACAGCAACAGATCGTGGAACGAACGCTGGAGTTGCAAAAAGCCAACCGGGAACTGCATCGCTCCAATGCCGATCTGGAATCCTTTGCATACGCAGCATCCCACGACCTTCAGGAACCGCTTCGCATGATCACCAGTTTTCTGCAAATGATCCGGCGCAGTCAGGGTGACCGTTTGGACAACGACGGAAATGAATACATCAGCTTTGCCCTGGATGGCGTAAAGCGGTTGACCGGTCTGATCCGGGCTTTGCTCAGCTACAGCCGCCTGGATCAACAGGATTTTCAATTGCAATCAACGGACATCGGACAATTGGTCGGGGACCGGATTGCCGACCTTTCCGCACTGATTAGCGAGCGCCAGGCCAAAGTCAATTTCCGGGCTCTTCCATCAGCCGCAGTTTGTGAGCCGGTCATGCTCGGGATGGTGTTTTACAACATCATCGCCAATGCGATTAAGTTCAACCGAAGTGAACACCCCGCAGTGAGCATTCGGGCGGAAGAAACCGCAGGGGTGTGGACTTTTTTCATCCAGGACAATGGCATTGGCATACCCCCGGATAAGCAGCAACAAATCTTTGAGCCTTTCAAACGGCTTCACAGCGCCCAGGAGTTTGCGGGAACCGGCGTCGGGCTGGCCAGTTGCCGGAAAATTATCGAGCGTCACGGCGGGGAAATCGGGCTGGAATCCGAACCGGGAAAAGGGACCACATTCTTTTTCCGGATTCCAAAAAAAGAACCCTCCGGCCAGATCAGGCAAACGCCATCACTTCCTCCGGTGAAAAACGACGCGTCCGTTCTTTCATCGTTGCAATTGCTTCCTCTTTTGAGGACCAGGAGCCGGGATTGACCAGATGGTCTGCCAGCAGCTCGTAGCGCTTGTTCATCAGGTGAACAAAAATCCTTAAAAAGTCAAGATTGTTAAAGATCAGGGCCTTATTGCGCGCGTACTCCGGGAGGTTTTCCTGAAGGTGCTTAGGATGGTCCGTCCAATGCATGGTTGGCCTAATATGGTGACTGATATGGTAACCATCATTCCAGCATTTATGGTTGTACTTATGGTTGATACAGGTGATGCTGTTCTTGTAGTCATTGCCCGGATCGGTATGGTCAACAAAAGCGTGTTGAGTCCAGTTGCCCAGCATCATGATAAAACGACTGATGTAGAAAGGCAGAATAAAAACGAATAAAGTGGCCTGCCAATTCACAAAACAGAGCGCGATACAAAGGGCATAAAACATGAATTCACCACGGACCATTTTCCTGACCAGCGTGGGGCGGTTTTTTCGATGAAAATAACCGACCGTGCGATAAAGCCCCACGAACAGGAAATCGCCGAAGTAGCGGAGAAAATCGCGAAAGCTGTCGCGCTGGTATTTCATCGTGCTGCTCTCATCTTTAGGCAGATTATTTTCTGCATGGTGCATCCCGACATGGTGAGAGGCATACGTTTCCGGTGTTTGGCCAAAAAACGGGCTGACGATCCAGGGCAGATACAGGTTAAAAAGTTCGTACTCCTTGCGGAAAAATTTCCGGTGACTGGTGCAGTGCAGCATCAGTCCAAATGGACCTTTGAAGACAAAATTGTTGAGCAGGGTATAGACCACGGCCATCAACGCGAAAAGCCAGCCAGGCAGCCCGGGGATAAACATCGCCAAGCCCAGGGACATCATGAAAAAAGTGATGCGCAGGGTTACGTGAACAAAGGGAAGGTCGCGTTCATCACGAATCAGCCCCAGCAGAAAGCGGTTAAAAGCGCTGTGATGATCTTTGGGAACAAAGACCGGATCAGTCAGAACAGGTAGGGTTTGCATGGGTGCGAAAACTTCTCAGCGGGGATTTGCCCGGTTCAACACCGCAAAGATACGGATTTGGACGACGGACAAGTCCCAACCTCAGTTCAGTTTCATGGGGGCCAGCATCTGAAAATCCGGTACCTGAACCCGGAATCGGATCCCATCGCTTTCACGGTGCATGACATAGTAACCGCCCATTCTGCCAATTTCTGTCTGAAGCCGGCACCACGAAGCGTATTCATGCGTATGGCCAACGGGAATCCAGGGTTGGATTCCCCTCACCCCTTCGCCTTCCACTTTTCGGATCACCCCGGTGGATTCCAGGATTGTCCAGTGCCGGGTCAACAGTTTGATGGATTCGCCGGAACCATTTTCTATGCGAACCCGGTAAGCAAAAACATACTCGCCGGCAAGCGGGTCGGAAATGTGCTCCTGGTAAAAATTGACCACACTGATCCGTACACCTTGGGTGACAAGCGATTCCATGGCGGAAAATTACAAAATCCCGCCGCCCCGGATCCGCTGGTCAGGGCGCCTTTTCAACTCCCCGGCTGTGTAAAAAGGCACCCACTACACGATCCGCCTCCTGACAGGCGCTATCCAGATCATCGTTGACCAGGCAATAGTCAAAAGAGCCGGCGAAACGGATTTCTTCCCGGGCGCGGGAAAGCCGGGTCTGAAGGCTCTCCTCACTCTCGGTACGGCGATGGCGCAATCGCTTCTCCAGGTCTTCAACCGACGGTGGCGCAATAAAAACACTGAACGATTGTTCAGGAAATGCCCCGTGCAGGCTCATAGCTCCCCGGACATCCACATCAAAAATGACCTGGCTCCCCGCCCGCCACAGGCGTTCGACCTCTGAGCGCAACGTGCCGTACCACGCGCCGGGATAAACCTCTTCGCATTCCATAAAATCGCCGTTTTCGCGCCGCTGTGCAAAGGATTCCAGGGTGAGAAAATAGTAGTCGCGCCCGTCAATTTCATAGTCCCTGCGGGGACGGGTGGTGGCTGAAACAGAAAAGGCCAGCTCGGGGAAGCGCTTCAACAGATGCCGGACGATCGTGGTCTTGCCCGCCCCGGAAGGCGCGGTGACGATGACCAGTTTGCCCGGATTTCCGGAACCGCCGCTCTGCTTGTTTTCGGCCTTGCTGCCAGTTTGAATGGGATCGCGCATGGCTAAAGCACGTTCAGCGCCTGCTCTTTGATCTTTTCCAGTTCGTCTTTCATTCTAACGACCTGTTGCTGAATCACGGCATCATTGGCTTTTGAACCCAGGGTATTGATTTCCCGCCCCATTTCCTGGGTGATGAAGCCCAATTTTTTACCCGCCTCCTGATCGCCATCGTTCAGGGTTTCCCGGAAATAGCCAAGATGACTGGAAAGGCGAACGAGTTCTTCGTTCATGTCCAGTTTCTCCAGGTAGTAAATCAGTTCCTGTTCAAAACGGTTTTCGTCCACTTTGCCGGGTCCGAGGCTGTCTGCGAGCTGCTGTTCAAGGCGCTGACGCAGGCGAACCAGCCGTTCACCGCTGATGGCGGCAATCTCTTCACGCAAAGTATCCAGGGCGTCCAGCCGCTTTGACATATCCGCAATCAGGTTGGCTCCTTCCTGCAGTCGGAATGCCTCAAAACGTTCAAGGGCATTCTCGAGGGCCGCGGACGCTTGCCCCCAAAGCTCTTCCGCATCGAGGGGTTGGGACGGCGTGGTTACATTGGGCAACCGCATGATGACCGACAGCAGGTCATGCGGGTGAAGTTCCATCTCCCGGCTCAGCATTTGCAGCTCCTGGTGGTAATAGCGAATAACCTCGCGGTTGAGCTCCTGTCGCTCATTGCCCCCCGGCGCTTCCAGGCTGATGTTGAGGTCCACTTTTCCGCGAACCAGCCTTGACTGTAGTTGCTTGCGAAGCACCATTTCCTGGTACCGGAATTCCTGCGGAAGACGGACACTCAGGTCCAGAAACTTGTTGTTCAGCGAGCGTAGCTCAATGGTGACGGTATATTCCCCCCACTCGAGCACTTCCCGTCCAAAACCGGTCATGGATCGCAACATGCCGGTGAAATTAAGGTTTTTGCGAAGCCATGGATGAACCGGTAAGGGATCTGGTCCAGGCAATTCCAGGGCGGCTTACCAGCCAAACGCCGGTGCCGATGAGCAGACCACTTCCCAACATAGACCAGTGCACCGATTCCGCTCCGAAAACCACGGCTATCAGTGAGGCAATCAGGGGTTGGGTGTAGATGTAAATGCTCACCACAGAAGCGTTGACGTCCCTAAGGGCCATCGTATTGAAGAGGTAAGCGAGAAAAGTCGCGCCCAGCAACACGAAGATCACCGATCCCCAAACCACGGGCGGCAATTCGCCCCAATTCACCTGGTTAAGTTCTCCTGCACCTACCGGAACAACGGCAAACATGCCAAAGAAAAAGACCCATTTCACCACAGTGATTGGGTGATAACGCTGCATCAGGGGTTTGGCCAGGGCAAGGTAAATACCGTAGGAGGCAGCGTTGACCAGGATGTACAAATCACCGGTTACCGATGCGGTATCTGACAAAGGGCCGGCTCCCTGTACAACCAGCCAGACCAGTCCCACAGCGCCGATCAGGATGCCAATTGCCTTTCGAACCGTGATCTGCTCCCGTCCGGTAACCGAGGCAAAGAGCAACACCAGCAGGGGCGTTGTGATCATGATCAGGGATGCGTGGATTCCCGAGGTCATGGAAAGCCCTTTGAAAAAACACAACTGGTTGATGGCCACTCCAAACATGCCGCAAAGAGCCAGCAGGGGCATGTCTTTGCGAAGCACCTTTTCGCGGATAAACAACCGGTGAAAAACAACAAAAAGTCCGAGCGCGACGAGTACCCTGATGACGATGAAGGCGAACGGCGGAATCCAGCCGTTCAACGCGATCTTGGCAATGCTGTAATTGGCTCCGTAGATCAGGTTGGCGCCAAACAAATAAAGATGTGGTTTTAAGCGCAACCGGAAAGCAGCTTTGGGCGATGAAGTGATCCGGGGCGGGGAAGAGTTGGAATTCGGGGATTTTCAGAAATCCAGACTCAGGCTAAAATAGTATGTTGGGTCTAATATTTCGCCGGTGTCAAGACCCCACGCAACGTCAAAGCGCAGGAAATAGCCGAAGATCATCGTTCGTGCACCCGTTCCGTATCCAAAGACAAACGGGTTTTGGAAATAGTTCACGGTGGTGGTGATTGGCCCGTTCTCGTTTACGACGGTATTGAACCGGTCTTCATCATCAAAAGGCAAAATGCCCTGCCTGGCGGAGCCGGCGTCAAAAAATCCGACCACCTGGAAATTGCGGATCAGCTCCGAGCGGATGGGCTTATTGATAAGGTAGCTGAACAGCGGTACCCGCAATTCGGAGTTGTAAACGGCATAACTGCTGCCGTTGCGGGCATTTTGATCAAAGCCCCGCAAATTGGTTGACAGTGTCTGGAAAACGTAGTTGACCTTGGGATCAATAACCGTTTCGGTGTTGAATTGTGCACCGATCCAGGAATCAACACCACCGAGAAAGTAAATCAGTTTGCTTGCTCCAAAGGAAGAGGCCCCGGCAATGCGGTTAGCCCAGATAATA
>JANNSM010000236.1:0-3368 GCA_031402635.1 Bacteroidota bacterium
GAGAGAGGCATCAGCAAAACCAAATTGGGGTCTATGGTTATCACCTGCGCTGCCGCAGATGATATCACGGCCTGGTGTATGTTGGCTGCGGTGATTGCGATTGTAAAAGCGGGTTCATTTGTTAGTTCTCTATATGTGATAGCCTTTTCCATAGCTTATGTTTTGATCATGCTTAAAGTGGTCAAACCATTTTTGACCCGGGTTGGCGAATTGCATTCATCTCGCGAAGTGCTCAGCAAACCTATCGTTGCCATTTTCTTTCTGACGCTGCTGATTTCTTCGATGGCAACGGAAGTTATCGGTATTCATGCCTTGTTTGGCGCCTTTATGGCCGGCGCGATCATGCCGGACAACACCCGGTTCAGGAGTGTTTTTATTGAGAAAATTGAGGATGTGGCGATCGTACTCCTGTTGCCGCTGTTTTTTGTTTACACGGGTTTGCGCACCGAAATCGGATTGCTGAATGATCCCCAACTGTGGTGGGTAACCGGTTTTATTATTTTCATCGCCGTAGCGGGTAAATTTTTTGGAAGTGCTTTGGCCGCAAAGTTTGTGGGGCAAAGCCTGAAAGACAGCCTTACTATCGGTGCGCTGATGAATACCCGAGGTTTGATGGAGCTGGTTGTCCTCAATATCGGCTATGATTTGGGAGTGCTTTCGCCGGAAATATTTGCTATGATGGTCATTATGGCCCTGACGACCACGGTCATGACCGGTCCTGCATTGGATCTGATCAACTGGGCTTTTAAAAATCAGGCTACGAAAGACGCTGTCAAGACAAAAGAAATTAATAAGTATAAAATTTTATTTTCATTTGACGGTCCGGAATCGGGAAGAACCCTGTTGAGACTGGCTCATGGGCTGACCAGAAAGCGGATTGAAAACGTTTCCATAACGGCCATGCACCTCACCCCGGCCAACGAACTTCACCATTTTAATGTGGCTGAGTACGAGAAAGAGTGTTTTGCTCCGGTTATTGAAGAATCCCAAAAGCTCAACCAGAAGTTCATTTCGCTGTTCAAAGCATCCAACGATATTGATTCGGAAATAGCCAATGTGGCCAATCGGGGTGGCTATGATTTGTTGCTGGTCGGCCTTGGCCAGTCCATTTTTGAAGGCAGTTTATTGGGAAGACTGCTGGGGTTTACCACGCGAATAATCAATCCGGAGAAATTGTTGAATACCGTTACCGGAAAGGAGAAATTATTTGATCACACGCTCCTTGATGAGCGAACCCGGTTAATTCTTTCCAGAACAGATATTCCGGTCGGGATATTTATTGACCGGGAATTGAAAAAGATTGAACATGCGTTCATACCGGTTTATGGAATCTCCGACAGAAATCTGATGATGTATGCCCAAATGCTTATTCAGAATCTTGACACAAAAGTAATTGTGATTGATGCAGACGGTCAGCTCTCCAAAGATCCGATAGCGAAAGAGTGGATAAATACGATAGAGAAAACTGCTCCGGGACGCATCGCCGTTCAAAGTGACTCCTGGATGGATGCGAGTTTTCTTCGCCGCCAGGATCTGATGATGGTCAGCCTGGAGACCTGGAAAAAACTGGTGGAAGTCAAGGGTACCTGGATTTCGGACATCCCTTCCACATTAATTCTTGCGGAAAGTCCGGAGGTTAAAAACTAAGGACTTTCCTGCTTACCGTCAGTTGCCCGCACAGCCCTGAACACCGCGTAGTCAAAAATGCGCCCGGGCTTTTCAATCCGGTAATCCATTATTTTCCACCCGCGAGTTTCAAGCATAGTCCGGTATTCCGCAGCATTGTGTTGGTGGGGGTGGAGCGCATCTCCCGGGAGTACCCTAAAAATGGTTTTGAGAAATTCAGACCGGTGAACATCAACGCCGAGAAGCATCCAGCCACCCGTTTTCACCACAGCCGTCAGCGCGTTCAACGCAGCGTCCAGATCTTCAACATGATTGATGGCATTCATGCAAAAGGCGCCGTCATAGTGCGTTGCCGGCCGGTGTGATTCCAGGGTCGAACATTGGTATTCAACCCCTTCGACCCTCAGTTCAGCAAATAATGGCAGTTCAGCGGCATACAGTTCCAGGAGCGGATCAATAGCAACTACCGAATGTCTTTTCAAAACGAGGTTGATGCCGGCCGGTCCGCAACCCGCGTCCAGAATCCGCTGCGGGCGTTCCAGCCCCAGTGCATGCTGATGCGGCTCCAGGAGCTTGAGCCAGTATTCGTGTTTCCACGCCCGGTATTCAACGGCTGTCCTGCCGCGCAGGTAATTTCTCCACCAGCGGCGTTCCAGCGCCTGAGCCATGTTCCACCGCCAGCCGGCCCGCCGGGTTTTTGGTGAGCCTGCTGCCGGCACTCCGTTTCCCGGAATACCAGCGCCGTTCGGGTCAATCCTATCTTTGTGAGATGCCATTTAACGGTGAGCCTGCTTTGCGGCAAGAATACAAGCATAAAGGTAGTTCGGGTAACCTGTTCCGCTGGGCAATCAGCGGCAAAGCAACTACTGCACATCACCATTCGTTTTCCTGTTCATGAAGGATCTTTATCAATCCGGCCAGGAGGTTTACCTGATTCATTCCAGGCAGTATGCCATCATTGTTGAGCGCTACGATGAGGAAACCTGGCTGGTTGATCTGGAAGGTGACCACATTCCCGTTCACGAAGACGATTTGCTTCCGGCCGGGGAGGCTCCGGGTGAGTCTGAAGCAGAGCTTTTCATCTTTAGTCCTTCCCGAAATTTTAATCAATCTACCGAGGGTGATCCTGAAGAAGAGCAGCTATGGAATTCCCATCAGGAAAGCAGTGCAGGCACTCCGATGGCAGGATTCTATCAGCTATTTGTTCCACAGGCGAAAGGGGTTTACCGCCGTTGGCTCGTCAATGCAACCCCTCATTCTTACCGCCTTGAATGGACCGGCAGCAAGCCGGATTTTCCCAATGGAGAACTGTTGCCGGGAAACCGCATTGATCTCGGGCTGTTCACGCATGACCTGTTGCACGAAAAGGAGCCTTTAATGCTGAGCTGCCGCTGGACAACCGGCACAATCAAAAAGGAACAGGTATTTCAAAAAGACCTCCGCATCAAATCCGGCGTTTTCATGAAGCGGCTTGACACCTTTGTTGAGGGGAAAGAGGAAGGCCTGATTTTTATGCTGTTCCTGGACCGCCCGCCGATTCCTGCCGCTGGCGGTGATTTCAATATTCCGATGGTGAATAATTTCCCGAATATTACCTATTCGGTTAAAAATTATTATTCTAAATTCAGTCATTCCTATATTTCTTTTGATGTTCCAACAGAACTGGATTTGCATGCCGATAAGCTGATTGCCAACCTGGAAAAAATGCAGCCTGCAGAGATTCTTGCCCTTCAACTTTCGCG
>JANNSM010000237.1:0-2864 GCA_031402635.1 Bacteroidota bacterium
GACAAGAAACTTCCGCTGGAGGATATCGCCCAGTCCAAGGGCATGGAGATGGCGGAGTTAATTGACGAACTGGACTCTATCGTTTCTTCGGGTACACGGATCAACCTGGACTACCACCTGGTCACCATCCTGGACGAGTACCAGCAGGACGATGCACTGGAGTATTTCCGGAGTATGGAGATTGACGATGTGGAAGCCGCCTACGACGAGCTCAAAGAAGAAGGGATGACCATGGAGGAAGTCAAGCTCATGCGCATCAAGTTTCTGAGCGAAATGGGGAACTGAGCTTTCTGGCTGAACCGGGGTTGGAAAGACCCGGTGATTGCCAGTTGTCCTGATTGAATGGCACTTTATTAAGTTAAAAGCCCGGCTTCTGAACAGGAGCCGGGCTTTTTGTTTCCGTAATCGCCCAGACAGAACCAGGCTCCTGCCTGATTGCAAAAAAATTGCAAAAAAGCGTCTCTTGTTCGAACCAATAATCAAAATGGGTGTTTTTAACGGCTCAGAGGAAACATTCCACCACACTCAAAAACCAGTATACCCATGAGAAACCTTCTTCTTGTTGCCCTGGTGCTGTTTGCCGGCGCAATTTCAGCGCAAACCGCACGCCTTCAGGTCATTCACAATTCACCAGAACCCACGGTTGACGTTTACGCCAACGGCGGTCTCCTTTTAAATGACTTTGCCTTCCGTACCGCAACTGCATTCATCGATGTAGCTGCAGGCACCCCTATTACCCTGGATGTGGCTCCGGCAACCTCCGCTTCTTCAGCCGAATCCATTTACAGCGTGACCGTTACATTCACCCCTGGCGAAACCTATGTGGCTATTGCCAGCGGGGTTGTTGGCGACTTGGTTACCCCCTTCAACATCTGGGTGCAAAGCGGAATCCGCGAAGCTGCCCTGGCTGCCGGAACCGTTGATTTCATTGGCGTTCACGGCTCACCGGATGCACCGGCTGTTGATATTATTGCCCGTGATGTTGCTACTCTGCTGGATGATGTTTCTTATGGCGCCATCAGCGGTTATCTGACGGTTCCGGCTGGCGCTTATGTGCTTGACGTGACTCCGGCCATGGACAACTACAATATTGTAGCCAGTTTTGCCGCTGACCTCAGCGGTCTTGGCGGAGGTTCCGCCGTTGTTTTTGCCTCCGGTTTCCTGAGTTCAACCCCCGGCTTTGGCCTCTATGCCGCACTTGCCAATGGAACGGTAGTAGCATTCCCGGTTGAAGCACCGGTGTTCACCAACCTGCAGGTCATTCACAACAGCCCCGAGCCGTTAGTTGACGTTTATGTGAACAACGCTCTGCTGTTGAACGACTTTGCCTTCCGCACGGCAACCCCGTTTGTGCCGGTTCAGGCGCTGGTGCCCGTCAAAATTGACGTTGCGCCTTCTACCTCCACCAGTGTAAATGATGCCATCTACACCACCACAGGAGTCTTCCGCAATCCGGCCAATGACTATGTGGCCATTGCCACCGGTGTGGTCGGCGACCTCGCAAAGCCTTTCAACATCGTTTTCCAGGGCAACATCCGCCAGAGCAATCCTTTCGGTGAAGTAGCCCTGATAGCCGCCCACGGAGCACCGGATGCCCCCACGGTTGACGTGGTTGCTGATGGCGCTCTTACCTTGTTTGACAATCTGGAATACAACACGATCAGCCGTTACGTGAAAGTGCCGGCTGCTGCTTACACCATTGATATCCGCACGGAAGATGGTCTGACCACCGTGGTCAGCTATGATGCCGATCTCAGCGGACTTGCAGGCGGTAACGCCATCGTATTTGCATCCGGTTTCCTGGCCTCCACTCCTGCTTTCGGCCTGTATGCCGCCCTTGCTGACGGAACTGTTATTGCCTTCCCGGTGGCTTCGCCCCGACTTGCCGGCAATGTGACGTTTGAAGGCATCTTTCCGTCTCTGGCCGACGACCAGGTTACGCTGACGCTGACTGGAACGGCCAGTGACCAGGTTGGTGTTATGGTATTCGGTGCTAATGGCCAACTGGTTATCGCCGACGCCGCCAACGTGGACAACGGCCGGATTACCCACAACCTCAATGTTAGCGACC
The DNA here is from genome assembly GCA_031402635.1 of Bacteroidota bacterium. Lineage (GTDB taxonomy): Bacteria > Bacteroidota > Bacteroidia > Chitinophagales > BACL12 > WGOA01. The sequence continues at coordinate 2,072 of JANNSM010000237.1, forward strand.
TCGCTCCCGGACAATACTTCGTTACGGTTTATACTCAGGAAGGTCCGCGCACGGAGCGTTTTGTAAAAGCTCTTTAATCTTTTTCCCCCGTTTCCTCTGATAAGGGCCACCTCTCCCAGGGTGGCCCTTGCTTTTTTAGGTCGAAGGGTGGTTTCGCCATAGCAGGAGCCTGAAAAGCAACCAGTTAGAGCAGCGAATCCGAACCTAACAGTTTATCCACAAGCGCGAAGGCACCGGCTTTTATTTCCCGCAGGGGCCCGGAGCCTCATTATCTTTGGAATTCGCCAACGCATGCAGGACACCGCAACTTACGAAATCCGGTTACCCCAGTTTGAAGGGCCCTTCGACCTGCTCCTGTTCTTTATTGAACGGGACGAACTGGATATTTACGATATCCCGATAGCGCGGATTACGCAAGATTTTCTGGGCTACCTGCACGAGATGAAAGCGCTCAACCTTGATCTGGCATCGGAGTTCATTCTGGTCGCCGCCACGCTGATGCGGATCAAAGCCAAGATGTTGCTCCCCCGCAAGGAGCTTGACGAACAGGGCAACGAAATTGACCCGCGACAGGACCTGGTTCAGGCGCTGCTGGAATACAAGCGGTACAAGGATGTGGTGGACGAACTGCAACTGCTGGAGACCCAGCGCAAACTCATGCACCCCAGGGGAATTGATCAGCGGGAACTCAAATCCATTGCCGAATCCGCAGAGCCGGATAACGACCTGGGCGATCTTACCCTGTACAAGCTGTTGCGGGTTTTCCAGCGCGTGCTCAGTCGGCTTGAACGCA
>JANNSM010000238.1:0-2637 GCA_031402635.1 Bacteroidota bacterium
TTGAAAAAACATTCCATGTTGAATAAATCCTTTTGCTCGATATATTGCTGATAATAATAACAATCTAGCGCAAGTTTGCGGCTTGTTGAATACAATGTTTTAACCACAACTCTCAGACTTGAGATAGAATAGGTTTTTAGCAAATACAACATCGTAATAAGTCACTGCAATGGCGAAAAAGTCAACTGTAACATCGAAAAATCCATCTGTAAAGCCGCAAACTTGATTTGTAAAGCCTAAAAAGCCATTTGTAACGTTACAAAACACGTTTGCAACCTCTCAAAAGCAAATTGTAAGCCCGTAAAACAGAATTGTAACGCCGCAAACTTGATTTGTAATCAACAGATTCCGGAAACTTACCGCTTTGGGGAAATGTTAACTTTAACCCCGTGAAAAAAGTCCTGCTCTACCTCTTGCTCGCCGGGGTGATCGTCGCCATTGCCTTTGGTGTGTATTCGCTTACCGGAAAATCCAAAGGGGGCAACTCCGGATCCGGTTTTTCTTTTTCGTTCGGGAACCGCAACGCCGTAGAGGTGAAATCCGAAACGGTTAAACGCCGGGACATTACCGAGACCGTTACCGCAAGCGGCAAACTTTTCGCCAAAACAGAAGTGACCATCACGCCGGAAATTTCGGGCGAGATTGTTGCGCTCTACGTTGAGGACGGCGACTCCGTGACCGCCGGTCAGCTTTTGGTGGAAATAGATCCGGAAATTTTTGCAAGCGATGTTCAGCGAATGCAGGCTGCACTTAGTGGAGCCAAAGCGGCAAAGGCCAGCGCAAAAGCCGGCTTAATCGGCGCTGAAGCCGGATTTAAAAATGCACAGGCCAGCTTTGAGCGTATCCGCAAACTGAAAGAAGAAGGCGTGGAGTCCGCAGCCAGTTACGATGCGGCGCTGGCTCAGTTTGAAGCCGCGAAATCAGAAATTTCCATTGCCGAGGAAAACGTGAAAAGCGCGGGGTACAACGTGGAAAGCAACGAGCAGTCGCTGCGGCAGATGCAGGAGCAATTGTCACGCACCAAACTGCGTGCACCGGTTGCGGGTATCGTGAGCGGCCTCAGTGTTAAAGTTGGTGAAACCGTGCTGGGTACGAGTATGATGTCCGGAACCCCGCTGATGAAAATCGTTGATCTGGATCTGATGGAAGTACACGTTGATGTCAGCGAAAGCGACGTGCTTCGCATCCGCCCGGGAGATACCGCTTATGTAGAAGTTGACGCTTACCTGGACCGCCGGTTTACCGGGCGGGTGACCCAGGTGGCAACTGCTGCAACTTCAGGCCAGTTCTCCGCCGCTGAGCAAGCCACAAACTACAAAGTGGAAATTGTGCTGGACCGGGAAAGTTATGCCGATCTGCTGACCAGAAACAATGATCACGAGAGTTCAACATACGCTCTTTTCCCGGGAATGTCGGGTACTGCAGAGATTAAAACCAGGGTTGCCCGCAATGTGATTTCCGTTCCTATTCAGGCGGTCACCACCCGGGAGGATACCCTTGCTGCCAAGGGAGAACAAATCAAAGAAGTGGTGTTTTTGCTGCGCGACAACCTGGCTATTCAGACCGAAGTGAAATCGGGCATTCAGGATGATGATTTCATCGAGATAGAAAGTGGACTGGAAGAAGGCACCAATATCATTATCGGACCTTATACAGCCGTGTCCAGAGAGTTGCAGGACAGCACAGGCGTCAAGCTTGAAAAAGGAGAAGGCTCGAAGAAAAAGAAGAAATAACGGGGAGAATTTTTGCAGGAATCACGTCTGATCTGCCTGATCAATTTTCAGAAAATTTACCGCGGCTTCTGCGGCCAGTTGTTCCGCGCGTTTCTTGCTGGACTCACTTCCCCGGCCAACCTTCTCGCCGTCAACAATGGCGGCCATCGTGTAAACCCACTTGTTTTTTTCGCGGTGCTCACTGACCAGTTTGAAGTGCAGCTTTTTTTGTCGTTTCTGGCACCACTCGAGCAGTTTGCTTTTAAAATTGACCGTGGTCCGCATCAGGTCATCCAGGTCAATGTAGGGCTGGATCATTCGCTGTAACACAAACTGGCGGGCTGCAGGAAAACCGAGGTCCAGGTAAATGGCACCCACCAGTGCCTCAAGTGCGTTGCCGGCTATAGAACTTTTGTGGAAATCCGCCTCACTGGCTTTGCGGATGATCAGTTCCTTGAGCCCCATCCGGATGGCAATGTCGTTGAGCATACCCCGGCTCACCAATTTGGCTCGCATCTCCGTCAGAAATCCTTCGGGCTTGTAGGGAAAATGCTGAAAAAGGTGATCAGCGATAACCAGATCAATAACGGAATCACCGAGCAACTCCATACGCTCGTTGTTTTCCGTGAGCTTGTTCGATGCCGAACTGTGCTGCATGGCCAGTGAATACAAGGCCACACTCTGCGGAACAAGACCGGTTACACGATAAAGACGACGGACCAGGTCCTTATCGCCGGAAAAATAGAGGTTGTACTGCTGACGGAGGGCCCGCAGAATCAAGCTTGATATTTTTTGACAATAATAGAGGCGTTGTGTCCACCAAAACCGAAGGTATTGCTCAACGCGGCGCGGACCGTTCGCTGTACTGGTTTGCCAAACGTGAAATTCAGACCGGGATTAAATTCCGGGTCATCGGTGAAGTGAT
>JANNSM010000239.1:0-2915 GCA_031402635.1 Bacteroidota bacterium
CATGAAACACCGCATTACTCCGAAGGTCTTGATTTACAGGACGCCCAAAGTATTCTCGAAGTCATTCCCCCCGCCAGCCGGATCAGCCCGGAAATTGAAGTGGAGTTGCGCGTCATGCGCGAAGGACGTTCGGGAAAAGGAAAGGTGATCGGTGTAAATAATGAATACTTCGACCTGAATAATTTCCAGCTCCGCGAAGGGAGGCTATTCAGCAATGACCACCTGGAACGCGGTGGCCGGGTTTGTGTATTGGGAGCTTCGGTAGCCCGCAAGTTCTTTCCGGAAGAAAACGTGGTGGGCCGTCAGATCAAATGCGGGAGTATTTGGCTCGAAGTAATTGGCGTACTCGAAGCGCGAAATATTTCGGAATCCGCCCAGGCCAATCTCGGCATTCGCGATTACGATGCCGACATTTACGCCCCGTTGCAGACGGTATTGCTCCGGTTTCAGAACCGCGGTCTGGTCACCAATGCCCTGATAGAACGGGAAAACAATAATAACAATGCTGGCGAAGAAGAAAATCAGGAGGAAGAAGCCGTGCCGGTCAATTATCACCAGGTTGACCGGATAACGGTGCAGGTATCCGGCCCGGATTACCTGGCATCAACAGCAGAAATTGCAGGGCGTTTGTTGCAGCGCCGCCACAATGGCGACGTGGATTTTGTCATTGATATCCCCATTGACAAACTCAACGAGCAGCGCAAAGCCAAGGAGCGTTTTAGTATTGTTCTCGGGCTTATCGCCGGCATTTCTCTGGTGGTTGGCGGAATCGGCATTATGAATATTATGCTCGCCTCCGTGCTGGAACGCATTAAAGAAATCGGGTTGAGAATGTCTATCGGGGCAACCCGCCGCGATATCATTGAACAATTTCTGATGGAATCGGTATTTATCAGTTTAACCGGGGGCGCCGCGGGAATTATTCTGGGCGTCGCCGTTTCCATCATCATTCATCGGCTGTACGGTATTCTTACCATTGTCAGTCCTTCCTCTATTTTTATGGCATTTTTCATCTCCGCCGGAATCGGTGTCATTTTTGGATTTTTGCCGGCACGAAGGGCTGCCTATCAGGATCCGATTAAATCCCTGCGCTACGAAACCTGAGCAATGAGAAATCTCCTTTATTTTGTATTGCTATTTTTCGCAATAAATCCTTTACAGGCCCAGGATGTCCGTACCCTTTCTTTGGAAGAAGCCGTAAGTCTTGCCCGAAAAATTTCTGTGGATGCGCTTATCGCAGAAAATCAATTCAATAATGCATTCTGGAATTACCGGGCATGGCAGGCTGCAAGGCGACCTGTGCTGACCCTTGACGGAACCATCCCGCGTTTTGATCGCACCATTCAGGCCATCACCCAGCCGGATGGCTCCGACATTTTTATTCAGCGCAACCAGGTTTCTTCTTCCCTGAACCTTTCGCTGAGCCAGGAACTCGGGTTTACTGGTGGCCGGATTTTTGCAGGCTCCGGCCTTCAGCGTATTGACCTTCTCAATGATTCCAACGCCACTTCCTATCTCAGTTCTCCGTTTTTTATCGGGTGGCAACAGCCTATTTTCCGCTACAATGACTGGCAGTGGAGGCGTCAGATAGAGCCCTTAAAACTCAGCCAGGCCGACCGGCAGCTGCTGGAAGATCTGGAGGCAGTTTCTATTCGGGCAACCAATTTGTTTTTTCAATTGCACCTGGCCCAGATCAATCGCGAAATTTCCACCGTCAATCTGGCCAATAACGATACCATCTACAAAATTTCAAGAGGCCGCTATAATCTTGGCAAGATTGCCGAAAACGACTTGCTACAGGTGGAGTTATCTGTTTTGAATTCACAGGTAGCGTTGGCGCAGGCAGAAAACGAAGTGGCCAATACAGAAGCCCGGTTGAAGCGATTTCTTGGAATTCCCGATCAGGTGACCTTGTTGTTGAGTATCCCCGATGAATTACCCGCCCTGAGAATAGATCCCTTGCAGGCGTTAGAGCACGCCCGAAAATACCGGTCTGATATTGTTTCATTTCAGCGCCAACAATTGGAAGCTGACCAGGGAGTGGCCGTGGCCAAAGGAAACAACGGATTTTCAGCCGACCTCTTTGCACAATACGGATTGAACAATACAGCAACTATGCTCAGCGATGCCTACCAGAATCCTGAAAACTTTCAGAATGTAGGCCTCACATTGAGCGTGCCTATCCTTGACTGGGGTCGTGCTCGTTCCGAGCGTGAAATTGCTTTTGCCAACCGCGATCTGGTGCAATCTCAAATTGAACAGAGTACCATCAATTTTGAGCAGGAAGTGGTGTTGCGGGTTCAGCAATTCAACCTTCAAAGCAACCAGGTCCTGATTGCCGCCAAGGCAGACACGGTATCCCGAAAACGTTTTGAAGTGGCCAAGGCCCGCTATCTGATTGGCAAAACTGATATTACGGACCTGAACATTGCCAACACCGAAGAGGACCAAGCGCGGCGGGCTTATATCGCAGCTTTGTTATCCTACTGGAATGATTTTTACACCATACGACAACTTACGTTGTATGATTATGAAGAGGGGAGGCCGCTGTTGAAGCCAGAAGATTAACAAATGATAATCGTTAGACGTTGGTTGATCTTGTTGATGCCTTTAGGGTAATTACATTAGGATTGTACTGGAATAGTGATGGACTTCACAATTATTTAATATACGGATTCAATAGAATAGTGTATCTTAAATTATCTATTGCATCAGTATTATAATATTCTAACTTCCTTGTTACTTGTCTGTTTCCTTCCGTTTGAACAGTAAAGGATTCCTTGACTGTTGCTTTGCTGTCCAATTCCTTTTCTTTATAAGAATTGTTAGTATATAGTAAGCATCCGTCTCTATACCCTGCGTGAAGTTCAATTGCAGCCATTTCTGATCATAAGGCAGTTAAGAATGACCTGCTA
>JANNSM010000240.1:0-2125 GCA_031402635.1 Bacteroidota bacterium
CCTGTGGTGTCAGGTCCTGCATATACTGCGGTACCATTGGCGGACCGACCCGCTTCTCCAGTACCTGCAGCACTTTGTAGTGGTGCATGACCATGCCCTTTCTGACCGTCAACTGCTCTCCGCCTGACAGCAAACGGGAAGCCTTTACGGCCGTACCTTCTATGCGCACCCTTCCTGACCGGCAGGCTTCCGATGCCAGCGTGCGGGATTTATAGATCCTGACGGCCCAAAGCCACTGGTCAACCCGGCACTTATTATTTGCTGCTTGCTTTGCTGCTTCCTTTGCCGCTTCATCTGGCATAACAAACGGTTCTTACTCAACGCGTAAAGATATCGAACAAGCCCAGCTTAAGGGCCTAAGCGTGTTTGGGGCTTACTATACCACTGGCCATAAAACCCAGGCATCTTTTCAAGGTCGGGTCGTGTATCGGAAAAGGCCCCGGTAAAGCGCGGCAGTTGCGCAGCCCTGCCGATACGGTTAATTTTAGGCAGCCGGCAAGATCGCAGGCTCCACATTCCGGGATTCCGGGATTCCGGAATTTCGCCCGTACCCTAAATTTCCCGTCATGTCCTCTCCCTGGTTCCGCGAGGAGCACCATCTTTTCCGGCAGAGCATCCGTCAATTTATTGAAAAGGAAGTGGTCCCCAACGCACCGCTTTGGGAGAAACAGGGGTTTGTTCCCCGCGAGGTCTGGTTGCGTATGGGAGAACTGGGGTTTCTCGGCATCAACCATGAGGAAACTTACGGAGGAAGCGGGGCTGACTTTTTTTATACCGTCGTTTACCTTGAAGAGCTAGCCCGGTCAACCATGGGCGGTTTTACCAGCGCCGTAAGCGTACACCAGTATATGGCCACGGCTCACATTGCCCGGGTAGGATCTCCATCCTTGAAGGAGCGTTTTCTAAAACCATCCGTTACGGGCCGTAAGTGGGGAGCGCTGGGAATTTCTGAACCCGGAGCCGGCTCAGATGTGGCTTCGATCCGCACCACAGCCATTCGCGAGGGTGACCATTACCGGATCAACGGTTCCAAGACCTTCATTACCAACGGGGTCAACGGAGATTTCGTTACGCTGGCCTGTAAAACCAAGCCGGAAGCCGGTGCAGCGGGCATAAGTTTAATTGTGGTCGAAAAGGGAACGCCGGGATTTACCGCCACCAATCTGGAAAAGATGGGCTGGCACAGTTCGGATACCGGTGAACTTGCATTTGACGATGTCAAAGTCCCTGTAGAAAATCTTATCGGTCAGGAAAACCAGGGATTTTATTATATTATGGATTCCTTCCAGCTCGAAAGGCTGGTGGCGGCAATTCTTGCTATCGGCGGGGCAAGGCACGCTTTGGAAATTGCCCTTAAATACCTGGATGAGCGGGAAGCTTTCGGCAGAAAACTCAACCGATATCAGGTTTTACGCCATCGCCTGGTTGACCTGGCCACGGAACTGGAAGCCGCCGAGCAATATGTGTACTACACGTCCTGGCTGTTTGAACGCGGCGAATTTGCCGTGCGCGAATGCTCCATGGCCAAACTGCTCACCTCAGAACTGGGCAAGAAAATGGCGGATGCCTGTCTGCAGTGTTTCGGCGGCTATGGATTTATGGAAGAATACCCGATTGCCCGGATGTACCGGGATGCCCGCGCGGCAACGATCGTAGGGGGCACCTCGGAAATCATGCGGGAAATCATTGCCAAAATGATTTTTGACGGCACCAGTTACCGGCCAGCCTACGAGGACCCGGCAACGAATTCCGCCGCCAATGGCCTGGGAGAAGACCTGAAAATACCAGGCGCCCATTCGCCCAGCGCCCGCGAACTCATTCTTGGACTCCCGGACCGGTTTCGCTCCGACAAAGCCAAACAGGACCTGAACCGCCTTTTCCATTTTGCACTCACCGGCGATGGCGGAGGGCAGTTCAGTGTTCGTGTTCAGGCCGGCGGTGTGGAAGTATCAGAAGGCATTATCGGCACCGCCGATTGCCTGATCGAAGCGGAGGCCGGAGATTACGCCAGTCTTGAATTGGGCCGTCTCGATGCCCAGACCGCGCTCATGACCGGTAAAATCAAGGTCAGTGACCTGGGCGCCAAGATGGCATTTACCCCTTTATTCCGCCGCTGGTCATGAGC
>JANNSM010000241.1:0-10645 GCA_031402635.1 Bacteroidota bacterium
GAAAGCGGCCAGCGAAGCGAAATAGGCCTGCCGGGCTGCAAGCGTCTCGAATCAAACGTCGTGGGCTATATCAGCGCAACACGGCAATGGGCCCTGGATCAGGGAAGGGCCTGGGAGCCTTACTGGAAATCAGCAGATACCAAACTGGTGCACTTCATCGGCAAGGACAACATCGTTTTTCATTGTATCATTTTTCCGGTCCTTCTGCATGCCCATGGCGGGTATATCGTTCCCACTAATGTTCCGGCCAACGAGTTCATGAACATGGAGGGCGACAAACTTTCCACATCCCGCAACTGGGCGGTCTGGATTCCCGAATACCTGCAGGAATTTCCAGGTCAGGTTGACGTGCTTCGCTATGTGCTCTGCGCCAACGCACCGGAAACCAAAGACAGCGAATTCACCTGGAAAGACTGGCAAACGCGCAATAATTCCGAACTGGTTAGCACCCTCGGCAATTTTATCAACCGGGTCCTGACACTCACGGAAAACTATTTTTCAGGTGAGGTGCCGCCCCACGATGGTACGATTGAGATGGCTTCCGGGATTAAGGATGCACCGCCGGTGAAGTGCGAACAGGTATTGCAGGAAGCAAAGCGCATGCTCGAAGAGGTTTCTGTTCGGTTGGAAACATATCGCTTCCGGGACGCACAACGCGCCATGCTGGACATTGCCTTCTGGGGAAACGGATTTCTCCAGTTCAACGAGCCCTGGAAAAAGATCAAAACCAATCCGGAGCATGTTGAGGCAGTATTGCATGCGTCCCTTCAGTTGGTGGATGTGCTATCCGTTGCCTGTGAGCCCTTTTTGCCGGCTACATCGGCCTCCATCCGGAATATGCTCAACCGTCCTCCGGTAAGACCGGGTTCATGGAGCGATCTGGAACAGATGTTGACCAATGGTTTAGCCCCGTTGCCGGCCGGACACCGCCTCGGAAAACCGGGTTTGTTGTTTGACAAGATTCCGGACGAAGTGGTGCAGGCCAAACTTGACCAACTGGAAGTCATCAAGCGGGAAAACGCCGGGCTTGCCGGCAAAACATCCGCGGCCACACAAAACCCTGAAGAAACCGGATTTGTCCCGCCGGCTGCTAAAGAGGAAATCGCGTACGAGGATTTTGCAAAGCTCGATCTCCGTGTGGCCACCATCATCCGGGCGGAGCGCGTGCCCAAAGCGGATAAGCTGCTCAAACTCCAATTGGATTTGGGAACGGAAGAGCGCACCGTAGTGTCCGGGATTGCCGGTTCGTTTGATCCGGAATCGCTACCGGGTAAAAAAGTATTGCTGCTGGCCAACCTGGCTGTCCGCAAGCTGCGGGGCATTCCCAGCCAGGGCATGATTCTCATGGCTCAGGGCTCCGGGGGAAACCTTTATTTTGTGAGCCCGGACACCGAAACACCGGACGGCGCAGGGGTAAGCTGAAACGGTGTTCTCTGTTTATTCGTAGCTTCATGGTTCCCGGGTTTCCCGGAACATTAATCTTCACCTGATATGCGGATTCTGATCTACTCGCTGGCCTTTTGCTTTTCAACGGCTCTTCACGCGCAATGCGGCGGCCGCTATGTGTGGGAAATTTTTTCGACCGTACAGAAAACAGCAGACATTCCGTATGGTTACAATATCAATTTTGAAGGCAATCCGGTTGATCTCCACGTGGATTTTTTTGAGCCCGTAGGAGATACTTTGGCCGCTCGTCCCCTGGTCATTCTCGCGCACGGAGGCTTCTTCATTAGCGGTGACCGCACCGCCGCCGACATTGTCGGTATTTGCGAAGGTCTTGCCAGACGTGGATACACTTGCGCTTCGCTGCAGTACCGGCTCGGGGTTGGGCTTACCGAAATTGACTCTGCCGGTTTTGCCAAAGCCGTGGTTCGGGGAGTGCAGGATGCCAAGGCAGCGGTGCGGTTTTTCAGATCCACGGCTGCCGTGTATGGTATTGATACCGCACAGATTTTTCTGGGTGGAACGTCAGCCGGCGGGGTGTTAGCCGTCCATTACGCCTACCTTCAGGATACCACCCTTTCGGCTCCATGGATCAACGGATTGATCGGGGAATTGGGAGGCCTGGATGGCAACAGCGGCAATCCCGGTTACAACGCTGCCATCAAGGCTGCGGTCAGTTATGCAGGGGCTTTTAAAGATCTGAACTGGATGGGACCCAAAGCCATCCCGCTTGCCAGTACGCACGGCACCGCAGACCCGGTAGTTCCCTATGGTTACGGTATGATTACCTATGTTTTAGTTCCGGGTTTGCTGGAGTTGCCGATCACTCCGATGTACGGCAGTTCTGTCTTGCATGCGGAATTGGATGCCCGGGGAATTGACAATGAGTTCTTGTCATTTGAAGGAGCCGGACATGTTCCCCATCTGCTTCCGGAGACCTACGGTCTTGATCCAATTATTTTCCCACAGACTATCCAGTGGACTGCTGAGTTTTTTCACCGCCAATTGGCCTGTTATGATCCTACAGCGGGTCTGATTGCCCTCGCCTCTCCCGAAATACTGGAAGCCTGGCCGGTACCGGCAACGGGTGATGTATGGATCAGCGGAATTCCCCAGGGCACGTCATTGGCCTGTACATTGACGGATTTATCCGGCAGAATTCAGGCACAATGGCACGACATCGGCCGGTCACCGCTTGAAGTTTCCAGAAGAGACCTTAAACCTGGAATTTATCTGTTGAGTGCAAAAGCAGGAAACGGCCATCAGTTTCAAGCCAGGATCGTGTTTAATTGACATGAAGGGCTAACACGGATTTTTCCCTTTTGCTACTGGGGTTTTAGCGACCAAATCGTGTGAATTCCAAAAAATTTCTTTGCCGTGCAACGCTTTGACCTTACCCTGCATCTTTGTTAGGTTGAATACTCTTTTCACGGGCGAAATCCCAAAATAGTTACCAGTCCGTTTCCCGGTAACTAACCGTTTTAGTGGCTTCGTATTTTCACCCGCGATTTCCATCTATCTTTGCACGAAATTTTCGCTTCCATGATTCCTTTCCGGATCTCCCTTCTTTGCGGAGTGATCCTGATCGGAGGAATAAAGGCATCTGTTGCCCAGATCGACAATCTGCCGATCATTCCTTCCATCAATGTTCCCATTTCTCCTCAGGCATTTGGTGTCATTGAGGAAGGTGACGTGCCGTCCCGTGAAGAACTGCGCCTACTGGGTCTCAGTGAAGATGAGATTGATATCATCTTCGAAAACCTGGAAATGATGGAAAGCGGAACTTCCGTGGATACCTATACACAGGGCCAGGAAATGCTCCGTGAGCCCACGCCGATTCAGGGTGATGGAGGCACATCCGCCAGCGGAAATCCGGTTGATACCGCCAATCAGCCGGTAGATATGCTGGCCAACCCGGATAAAAGCCCGGATTTATCCAGATTGCCCGAGGTAATTTATGGCCATCGGTATTTCAGAACCATTTCTGAATTTCAAAACGCCACCGGTGATCGCGCACCGGATAACTATGTGTTAAAACCCGGCGATGAAATTACCATCACCGCTTACGGCAGAGTAGATTTCCAGGGTATTTATACCATCAGTGAAGACGGCTATATTTTTCAGAAAGAGGCAGGCCGCGTTTACCTCAAAGGATTGGAACTCGGCAATGCGCGCGTATTACTCCGCAACCGCTTTGGCCGTTTTATTGATTTGAACGGTTCCCAGTTTGACGTGGCCATTACTTATAGTCCCATTATTCGGGTCAATATTGTAGGCGAAGTGGCCAATCCGGGGACCTATACCATTTCATCCTGGAACTCGGCGTTTAATGCTATTGCAGTAGCTAATGGCACAACAGACCTGGGCTCAGTGCGACGAATTGAATTGCGCCGCGAGGGCAAAACGATCAAAGTTCTGGACCTCTACCGTTTTTTGATGGACCCGGCTTCAAACCAGGATTTTTTCCTCCAGGACAATGACTACCTGGTCGTTCCGCCTTATCGGAAAGCGGTCACTATTTCCGGCCAGGTCCGCCGGGCGCACACCTATGAATTGCTCGAAGACGAGCACATGAACAAACTCCTTGAGTTTTCAGGCGGACTGCTTCCCGCCGCGTATTCCAAAAACGTACAGGTCCAGCGGTTTGCCGGCAGTCAACGGATTGTTCTTGACCTGAACCTGGACAGTTTGAGAACCTTCGGCGGTGATTTCAATCTTTTTGACGGAGATGTCATCCGCATTGACACCGTTGGCGAAGTGTTTGAAAATTTTGTGGAAGTCCGCGGGGATGTCAACTTTCCGGGAAGCTATGAACTCCGCAAAGGCTACCGGATTTTTGACATTCTGGAAAAAGCACAGGGTAACAGTAAATTCGAAAAAATTGACCAGGCTTACCTGATCAGGCTGGACGAGGACTTCAGCCCGCGCTATATCCCGATTGATGTTGCCAATATCCTGGAAAATCCCGGATCTGAAGACAATGTGTTGTTAGAAGAACGCGATATCATTGAAGTGATCGGCAAGGAGTTTCTGATCGAAAACTATACCGTCAGTATAGACGGCGCAGTCAAAAATCCAGGCAGTTTTACCTATGCAAAGGGTATGACCCTGAAAGACCTTCTCTTTTATTCCGGAGGCCCTAAAACGGAAGCCGCCGTAGATCGCATTGAAGTTTCCAGGATTGTTGATTTTGATCCGGCCAATGACAATTTCCGCCCGAGCGGTGCCACTAAAATTGAAACAGTGGCCATCGGCTATGATCTGAACACGGATGTGGCTGCCGAAGAATATATTCTGCAACCTTATGACGAAATTTTTGTGCACACCGCAGAAGGATTTCAGATGCCACAGAAAGTCAGAATCAGCGGCGAAGTGCGTTTCCCGGGTGTTTATACGCTGGATACCCACGCAGCGACCGTGTTAGATCTCCTGGAGCGCGCCGGCGGACTAACGGATGCCGCATTTGCTGAAGGAGCAACTATGTACAGGAAGCCTTTCTCTGACGGCTCTGAGGAACAGGCTGGAAATGGTGATGACCAGGTCAGACTTGTTCTTGAACTTGATAAGGCTATCGAGAAACCGGAATCCTTTTACAACCACGTTTTGCAGCCGGGTGATGTGGTGAATATTCCCAAAACCATGGATTACGTTCAGCTTTCCGGCCCGATGGCGAGCCCCGAAGTGGATACAGCAAGTTCCGTTAACGTTCCGTTTGAAAAGGGAAAGCGCGCCGGATACTATATCCTTAATTACGGAGGAGGCTTTGACCAGCGCGCAAAAAAAGACCGAACCCTGGTCGTTGAACCCAATGGCAAAGTGCGCAGAACAAAAGAGATTTTCTGGATCAACATCTATCCCAAGGTAACCACCGAAGGAGCGGAAGTTCTCGCTATTGAAACCATTAAACCGGTAACGGAGTATGCTCAGGAATACGAGAAAAAGCCATTTGACTGGAATGTCTTCGTTGCCTCTCTGAGCGCAGGTGTACTTTCTTTTGCCACCATCTACGCTCTGGTTACACGGTCAACCAATTAACCTGCGGGTAATCACCGATCAGCCCTGCCTGCAATGTCGGACTCTAATCTCCCCCAAGCCCAGCCCCCGCTTCTTCCGCCAACCCAGGCAGAGGAAATCCGGATCTCAGATCTGCTCCTAACTACCAGGAATTACCTTTATTATGTCTTCAAACGGTGGTGGATTATCGGCATTCTAACGGTAGTGGGCGCTGCCGCCGGATTTATATATGCCTTTATTCAGGACGAAGACTACATCACCGAGGCCACGTATATTATTGATACGGGAGCCGCAAGTTCCAGCATGTTGTCCTCCCTGATGAGCATTGCCGGCGCTTTTGGCGTCAGTGCCAGCGGCAGTTCCGAAGGGTTCACCAATGAACTTTTGCACGGCATCATTCAGTCCAGACGGGTATTGAAAGGGACGATGATGGCAAATTACTCGGTAGATGGCCAGTATGATCATCTAGGCAATCACATGATCCGGCTTTACCCGGATTGGGCAGATGACTATGATATCGAAGGCTTCGAAATAAAATCTGACAGCCTTGAAAACATTACCCTCAAGGAAGATTCCGTACTGGAATTGCTGTACACTAAAATCCGCGAAGAACATCTTTTGGTGGCATTCGATGAATTGACTGGACTAAATACCATGACTTTCCGGACCATTACCCGGGACCTTTCTGTTCATGCCTCGGAACATATGCTCGCTTCAGCCAGTGATTTCTTTATTCAATCATCGGTGATGAAGGAGAAGCAGAGCTTGGATATTGCCATTCACCAGTCCGATTCTCTCATGGGGGTGCTAAGGGCTAAAGAAGCTTTGTTGGCCAGACTCACCGATGAGCAGGGTTATGGCTTTCGCGCTTCGGATATGCTCACGGAAGGCCGGTTGATCCGTGATGTGGAAGTGATGAGTACCATGTACGCCACGTCCTATGCCAGCCTTGAAGTGGCCCGTACCAATCTTCACGATAAGAAACCGATTATCGAAGTGGTGTACCAGCCAAAGTATGCCACGGTCAAGGAAGAAATTAAACTGGTGGCCTTTACCCTGATTGCCGGAGTTATCGCTGCCTTTTTAGGCGTGATCTTCTTCATCTTCCGCAAGGCCATCGTGGATATCCTGGCCGAAGAAAAGCAAGCTATCGCGTCGGAGGCCAAGCCGTCTGCGTAAACCCGGCATGATCGCTTTGCCCTGCCGGGTAAAGAAAAGGGAAAACCCATCGCGGGTTTTCCCTTTTCTTTACTGCCCGCACCGGGCCGCAGCAGTCAGCTTGCCAGCCCGCACTGTTTGGACCGATCAGCTTTCAATGTCCTGCAGGGCATCCATAAACCGCTGCCAGAAGCTCTTTCGGTTGCCGGCGGCCGATTTGCCATCAGCCGGGGTGGTCTGACGGGTTCCCGCTTTCCCGTCACCCTGGCCTTTAACCGGTGAATTATAGCTGAGTTCGCCGGCGGTCTGATTTGCGGATTGTGTTTGGTCTTTGCCGTTCGGAGAACCGGACTTTGCCGGCTGTGTGGAGGCCGGCTTTCCATTGGAAGACCCGGAGGCGCCTGCCGCGGTGCGCGGAGCTGACGGAGCTGACGGTTTGGTTCCGCCGGGCGTTGTTGACGAATTTCCGGACGTTGCCGGAGCGGCAGGTTTTTCAACCACCACCACTTCCGCCAGTTTATCCGTGATGGCCGGAGTGGTCATCAGGTGATTCGACATTTTGCTGATGGTGGGATAGTCCATGTAGAGCGACTGCGACAACCCTGCTTTGAGCGTTTTGTCCAGGTGGTTGATGAACTCTGCATTGGTCAGGGAGTCAAAGCCCAATTCGCGGAATGGACGGTTGATATCAATATCATCCGTGTTTTTGAAGTTCAGCACGGCTGCTACAGACCGCCTTACCAGCGATTCCATCACGGCCGCCTGCGCGTCAGCCGGCGCTGAGGCCAGTTCCTGCCAAAAGTCCACCGGTCCGGCTTTTGATTCGGCTGTTTCGACCGAGGAAACCGCTCCGGAAGGACCGCTCAACCGGGCCATAAGGTCTTCGTAGAAACCGGCTTGTTCACTTTCCGAACGGGAGCCCAGGTAAGTCGCCAAGTTTAGCTCAGCCACTCCGGCCTGGGCCCGGTCATCCCGAAGCACCTGTCCAACAATCTCCAGGCCGTCGCTTACGGCAAGGGTATAGAAGCCGGTCTTGGCGATGATCTCCGCCCGTTTAGCATCGGTGGCCATGCCCACTTCGCCCCAAGGTCCCCAGTTAAAAGAAGTGGCCGCAAGACCCTGCTGGCGCCTCCAATGGACCAGACCGTCCAGGAACGAATTGGCGGAAGCGTAATTGGACTGACCGCGATTGCCGAACAAGGCCGCCACGGAGCTGAACATGACAAACAGGTCCAAATCCTGATGCAGGGTAAGTTCGTGCAGATTCCAGCCCCCGTAAATTTTGGGTTTAAGGACGTTGTCGAAGCGCTCCCAGTTGCTGGAAAGAATCATCCCGTCATCCAGCAAACCGGCAAGGTGCAAGACACCGCGAACCGGCGGCATATCCTTTTCAATTTGTTGCAACACCCCGGCCAGTGCATCCCGGTCCGAAGCATCGGCAGCAAAGACCCGGACGATGACCCCTTTCCCGGCCATCTCGTCCAGCTTTTTCTGAGCAGCCGGTTTGGGTTTCGAGCGGCCAAACAAAGCCAAATGGCGCGCTCCGTTTTCCACCAGCCAGTCTGCAAACACCAAACCGAGCGCACCGAGTCCGCCGGTCAGGATATAGGTCGCGTCAGCCCGGCAAAGTCCTTCGCGGCGGATTCGTTCCCGCCTGACGTCCTCCGCCTGAGAAATAACAATTTTACCAATGTGACGGGCCTGAGCCATGTACCGGAAGGCTTCCACCAACTGGTCGAAGGGGAACACCGCTTTGGGCAGCGGCGTCAGTTTTCCGGACTCAAATTCTTTGATCAACTCACCGAACATGCTCTTGATCAGCGAGGGATCCGCTGCGCCGTCTGCGGCCAGGTCAAAGGCGTGGTAAGTCAGGGTCGGGTTGAATTTGGCCACCTGTCCCGGTGTCCAGATATTCATTTTGCCCATCTCCACAAAGCGGCCTTTGTCCGCCATCACATCAAAAGATCGCTTGATGAAATCGCCGGCCAGCGAGTTGAGGATCAGGTCAACGCCTTTGCCGTCCGTGATCTGCATGATTTCATTCGCGAACTCCAGGTTCCGGGAATTGTGCACGTGGTGAACGCCCATTTGCTTCAGGAAAGCCTGTTTGGGCGGGCTTGCCGTTGCAAAGACTTCCGCTCCGGCAGCCAGCGCAATTTGCACCGCGGCCATGCCCACCCCGCCGGCTCCGGCATGAATGAGCACCCGGTCGCCTTTTTTGAGGCCGCCTTTTCGCACCAGACCATACCAGGCCGTGAGGAACGGACCGGGAATGGTCACGGCATCTTCAAAAGAGATGCCTACAGGCATTTTAACCACAAACTCTTCCGCATAAGTGATGTATTTGCGGAAAGAACCATTCGCATTGGCCATGACGCGGTCACCGACGGCAAACCGGGTTACCCCGCTGCCCACCGCGCTGACAACACCAGCGCATTCCAGACCGAACAGGCCTGCATCACCCGGATACTGGCCCAACGCGTTAAGCACATCGCGGAAGTTCAGTCCGGTGGCGTGGACGCGAATAGTGATTTCGTTTGCAGCCGGCGCCTGAACGGCGGTTGGCTTCAATTCGAGGTTGTCCAGAATACCGCGACTGCTGATATCGAGGAAATAGTTCTCGCTATCCGGGTAGGCAATGCGCTTAACGGATTCCTGCGCCTGCTTAAACGGAATCAGTTTGGCGGCAAAGCGCTCCTGACCGCGGTAAGCCAGGCGACGCTGCTGGTCCGGGCTTTCCAGTTCGGCAAGAACCTGTTCAAGCTCCGTGTCATTTCCCTGGCCCAAATCAATCCGGAATACGGGGAAATTGGATTGGAACTCCAGTTCTGCGGCATTCCCGAATCCATAAATTCCCGTTTGAGGCAAATGAAGCGCTGACTCAGATCCGTCCACCACAAACGCTTCCTGCGACAGCAGGAAGAGCGAAGCAGATGCACCGGCTTTAGCCAAAGCCTGGCTCAGGTGGAACGCTGAACCCAGCGACTCGGCCTGCCCGTTTTGCAGATCATCGAGATTTTTCACCTCGTTGAGGCCCAGAGCCCAGCCGTGAATCACGGCGTCAATCCGGCCGTAGCGGCTCGTGACTTCCCCAATCAGCTGGTCAAAATCTTCCGGCTTAAGCGGGTTAACCCGGAAATGCGAGCCTTCGGTGGAATAATCGCTTCCGATGGAAACCGCCACCACCTGGTGGCCGGCTCCGGCGATCTTCTCTGCCAACCCGGCGGCGGGAGTTTCGTCGCGGCCCAGCAGCACGACCACCTGCCCGGAATGGCGGGTGCTGACCTGTCGGCGCACTGGTCGCCAGGCGGTGTCCCAGAGCATGTGATCCAGCCCCACCGAGGCCGATTTCTTCAGGGTTTCCGCACTGACTTTCTGCGCGGTTATGCCGATGATCTGCGCCAGGATATTGCCTTCCCGGTCCTGGACCACCATATCGCCTTTGCGGGTCTTTTCGCCAAACTCGTTGATGACAAAGTGAACCCACAGTTCTCCTTCCAGGGCACCATCAATCAAAAGCTGATCAACATGCGTCGGGACAATCACGTCCTGAATCTCTTCCGGATTTCGAGCCCCGATATGCGTGGCTATGAAAATCTGGATCACGGAATCCAGTGCGCCCGGATCCGATAGGTAGCGGGAATCTCCCGCCGGAACCACGAGTTTGCTCATCGCTTCCCGCTCATTCCACCACAGGTATTCTATGGTGCGGTGGCGGTTTTTGTACCGGTATCCAATGGCTTCGCAGGTGCTGTAGAAGTCCTCTCCGCTGCGCTGAAATTCAAATTTTGCTTCGAGCTCGGCAGGGTTGAAACCAATACCTGATGCAGGAAAGGCATCACGACGGAACAGCCCGAGGTCAGCGTGTCCTTTCCAGGGCTCCTGCTGTCCCGCTGCACCGGCTTTGCGGCTGTAGATAAACAGGCGCTTGACTCCGTTTTCTTCTTTGACCAGGCTCTGCACTTCGCGCTGCTCTCCGGTCTGCAGAACAAAGGCTTCTTTCAGGTTTACGTCGCCAACGGCAACGGCG
>JANNSM010000242.1:0-4041 GCA_031402635.1 Bacteroidota bacterium
TGATTTCCGGATTGTCAACCGCTGGGGAGCAACCGTTTTTGAGTCCAGAGACATCAACCAGGGTTGGGATGGTACCTATCTCGGGAAGGATCAGGAAATCGGTACTTATATCTATATATTTGTCGGTATCGATCGCCGGGGAGAAACGTTCACCCTGACCGGTAACCTAACGCTGCTGCGCTAAACGTCATCATCTTCACCATGAAGCATTTCAACTTAAACCTGCGAACAGTACTCGCTTCGGCATTGGCATTCGTGCTGAGTTTGCCGCTCAGTGCCCAGGACATTCACTTCTCCCAGTACAATGCCTCCCCGCTGACGCTGAACCCGGCGCTGACTGGCAACTTCAACTGCAACTTTCGCGCGGGGATTAATTACCGAAACCAGTGGGCCAGCGTTGCCTCCCCGTATGTAACGTACTCGGGGTTTTACGACATGCCGCTGAGCTCGGTCAAAGGATTTGACGAAAATGACCAGATCGGAGTGGGGGTCTATTTGTTCAACGACCGTTCCGGGGAAGGCATTATGACTAATTTCCAGGCGGTGCTGACCGGTGCCTACCACAAAGCATTGGGTGCCAATGCGCAACACCGTCTCTCGCTCGGCGTGGGCCTTGGCTTCATGCAGAAAAGGCTTGACGAGAGCAAGCTGATCTGGGGTAGCCAGTGGACCGGAGACGGATTCGACCCGACACAGACCAGCGGGGAGAATTTTGCCAACGGCTCTTCCTTTGGAAATTTCAACCTTGACCTCGGGTTGATGTTCAAGTCATCTGCCCTTGACGGCGATCTGGTCTATGAAGCGGGAGGAACCATTTTCCACCTGACCACCCCCAATGAGAGTTTCCTGGCCGGCACCAGTGACAACCAACTGGATATGCGTTACCTGGGGCATGCCCGGGCGATTTACATGGCCACGGATAAATTCAGCCTGATGCCTTCTTTCCTTTACATGAATCAGTCCAAGGCCAAGGAAATTGTTGCCGGCGCTGATTTTGGATACCTCATCAACGGCGGTGGATTCCAGGGAACGGCCAGTGTTGGCGCCCACTACCGCTTTGACGACGCGGTGATAGCCGCAGTGGCCCTGGAATACCAGAATTTCCGTTTCGGCTTCAGCTATGACATCACCACGTCTTCCCTCACCGACGCGGTGAATGGCGGTGTAGGCGGCTTTGAACTCAGCCTCATTTACCGCGGCTGTTCACTGCCTGTTCTGCCGAAGGAATACGTGATGCCCTGCCCGAGATACTGATCCCACTGTTCCGGATTTTCCCGATGGCTGTCGGGATTTTGAACGACCAATTAGAAAAGCATTCAATCCTCCCATGAGAGTTTCCATCATTTTCTTCGCCCTCATCTGTTTCTGTTCGCAAAATCTTGTGGCCCAAAAAGGGGAAAAGCCCCTTACCGACGCCAAAAAGAAGGAGCTCGCAGAAACCCTGATGGCCTCCGGCAGTTACTACAATGCCAATGACCTGTTTCAGGAATTGTACACGGCCAAACCCAGCCCGGCGCTGGCATGGCAAATTGCCGATGCCTATTTCAAGTCAAGGGATTACCCCAACGCCCTGATTTGGTACAAAAAAGTTTGGGATGAGTCGCCGGGCGCCTACCCCGATGCCCAGTACCACTACGCCATGTGCCTGAAATTGAACGGGCGCTATGACGAAGCACTGCGGGAATTCGAAGAATTCAGAAAGAATACTGCCGTCAGGGGTGCCGATGCGGCCAACCAGAAACGCATCGCGAAAAACGAGGCGAAGGGCTGTGAACTGGCCAAGCTCATCATGGGTGAGCCGATTGAAATGGACATCAGCCCGATGGGTAGCAATGTCAATGCCGCCTACACGGACTTTTCGCCCTATCCGGTCAACAACGACGAGCTGATTTACGCGAGCCTGAGAACGGATTCTGTTGTCGTGATGGGTTCCAACAAGAAAACCACCATGCGATCGAAGATCTACACTTCGCGCCGCAGCGGAGGGGTTTGGTCAGTAGCCCGTGAATACGACAACGCGTTGAACGACATGAGCGGACACATCGGCAACGGCTCGTTGAGCGCCGACGGCAAGCGCCTTTACTTCACGGTCTGCAACCCGGGTGAAGATGTTTCCACCATGCTCTGCGAAATTTATATGGCCGAGTACGTGGACAACGGCTGGTCAAAATCAAAAAAGATCAGCGAGATCAGCGAAGCAGGCTATACCACAACACACCCTACGCTGGCCTCCATGAAAGGCAAAGAGTACCTGTATTTCTCGTCAGACCGCCCCGGTGGCCGCGGTGGAATGGACCTCTGGTACTGCGATGTTTCCGCCGATGGCAAAACCCACTCGGAAGCCCGCAATTGCGGACCCAAAATCAACACGGAAGCCAACGAAGTCACCCCGTTCTGGAACGCCAAAGAAAACCTGTTGTACTTCAGCTCCAATGGGCACATCAATATCGGCGGCCTGGATATTTTTAAGATCGAAGGGCGGGAAAAAACCTGGAAAACCCCGATCAACGCCGGTTATCCGATCAACTCCAACGTTGACGATTTTTATTTCGTAACCGCTTCAAACGGCGAATCCGGATTCCTGGTATCCAACCGCGAAGGATCAATTGCCCTGAAAAACGCTTTCTGCTGCGACGACATTTTCGCTTTTGAATACATCTACCCGCCCCAGTTCACGATTATGGGCCAGGTTTTTGTCAAAGGCTCAGCCCAGAAAACACCCCTTGACGGCGCTTTTGTGCAGCTCGCGAGTTCGCAGCAGCCCCGGATGGATTCGACGGTTTCCGCTAAGGATGTTCAATACGATTTCTTCCTCGGTACGATGCAGGACAATTTTGAACTGCGCGCCAACAAAGCCGGCTTCACCGGTGACCGTGCCACCACTTCAACCAGGGGCCTGATCAAATCTGACACGCTCTACGTTGATCTTTATTTGGAACCGATTGATACCACGCGTTCCATCACAATCAAAGACATCTACTACGAACTGGATAAAGCTGACCTGAGACCGGAATCCAAGAAAGGTCTGGATTCGCTCTATTCCATCCTGATGGCCTACCCCACGATTCAGATCGAAATCAGTTCCCACACCGACTCCAGGGGCAGCAATGCTTATAATGATGACCTGAGCCAGCGCAGGGCTGAATCGGTTGTTCGCTATCTGGAAACCACGAAAAAGGTGCCTTCTAACCGCCTGGTTGCGAGGGGATATGGAGAAGTCAAACTGTTGAATAAATGCGCTGACGGCACCGCTTGCTCCGAGGAAGAGCATCAGATCAACCGCCGCACGGAGTTCCGGATTCTTGGTCAGGTGCCCGGCACCACCGTGAACTACGACAAGGCTACGATTGATGCCATGCGCGCTCTGGAGCGCGAGAGCGGCGGTCTGGACGAGCGGATCAAGGCGCTTATGGAACAGGGCGAATACCAGCAACTGGACGAACAGGTCGGCAGCGGCGAAATTAATCGCGAAGCTGCTCCGGCTGAAAAGCCAGCTCCCGGTGCGCCGGTTACCCCAACCAAGGTGCCTGAGCCTGTGGTTGCCGCCGGTCCTGCCAAAGCAACGCTGAGCCCCACGCTGGAAGTGAAAGGCAACCTGATCTTTGGCCAGGCGATGGTCAACGGTGTTGAGCAGGTCCAGTACATGTTTGATTCACGCCGTCCGGTGGTCTTCATGGGCCCCACCCTGTACAGCAAATTGAGCAAATCCGGGACCATTACCGAATACAAGAACGCCACCGCCGTAACCCTCACGGACGGAACCACGGCTCCGGGCGACATTTTCATGTTGTCCACGCTGCAGTTGGGCGCCAACGTGTTGAAAAATGTGGAGGTCAAACTGAATCCCCGCATGCCGCAGGATCTGGTCATTGGCCAGAAATTGCTCGATGACAACAACTGCAAGATTGACCTGAAAAAGAACCAACTGATCTGCAAGTAAACGGGATCAGCTGCCAACTTCACGCCGCGCCGCCATTACCCCAAAGGCGGCGCGGTGTTTTAAGCCCCTAGGCTTAAATTATCGCGTCCATCAACCCACCC
>JANNSM010000243.1:0-2825 GCA_031402635.1 Bacteroidota bacterium
AAAGGCAAATCAACTTTTTCAATGCGCGGAATATGAAAGCGCTTGAAGGATTCAAAACTATCCAGGGCCAGTTCGTAGTTCCTGCGTTTGAGCGGACCGCGTTCAAGCGGCCAGTCCGCCACCAGGTGATACAGTGCTGAACGCAGGTATTTGTCTTTGGCCTGATAGGGGTTGCCGCTTTCTTCGTGTTCGCTGGCTTCACTGTACAGGCGTCTGCCCAATTCGTGCCAGGAGCGATGAAAAGATCCGTTTAAGTTGCTCGCCTTTTCCAGCGCCAGAATCATCTCATCCTTATCCGCGCCGAACGATTCCAGCGTGTGGAAAAACATCCTGAACAGGGGTAGCCTGTGCAAAATGTTGTAATCGAGCAGACGGTTTGCGATGGAGAGTTGGGTGGAATGCGGCAGTTTAGCAAAAAGCTGCTGCGTGAAATTCATAGAGAGATGGCATCATTAATTCTATAAAAATCGGCTAAAGAAGCCGTAAAAGCAATTTTTGTCAAAATGACACAAAGGGGCCTGATAATCTATTCAATACACTTGCCTAAACTATTCTATTAGCTGATAGTTTTGACGTACTTTATTGATACTGAAGGCATTGAAATGCCACCACTCGTTTGGGATGCCGTTAAAACCGGCAATTTTCATGACTTCCCGAAGCAATTTCCTGTTCCTTACCTGGTTTTCCGTGAGATCGCCGGTTCGGAGGAATTGATTTTCAAACCGCGGCTGCGCCAGATCTCCAAAATGATCATAAGCCGTGCCCATATCGAGGGGTTTACCGGATGTGTCGCAAATGGTCAAGTCAACGGCGGCGCCATAATTGTGCAGGGAACCGACTGCCGGATCAGCCACGTATCGGGCATTGGGCGTGCCCTGAACGCGATTCCACATTGCCCGTTGTACCCTCAGGGGCCTTGCCGCATCATAAATTAACAGGCTATACCCGGGCTGCCTGCTCCGCAATTCATCCTGGGCAATGCTGAGCATCGCCGCGGCCTCCATGAGCAGAAAGGCTTTGTCCAGGGAACCGTAAATGGCGGTATCCAAAAAATTGTCCGGACCTGCATAGGCCAATTCAACACAAAGTGAAGGGTCCATGTCCCGGATATTGACCAGGCCGAGCGCAACCATTTCCCCGGCTAACCCCTCGTATGTTTCACGCACAGGCAAGCGCCGGAATCTTTCCAAGGCGGCAATTTTTCGATCGATAATCATCTGACGGGTCAGCGATTGCCGATCGGTATCCCCGTCACGGGAATGGCACCCCGCGACAAAAAAGGCAAAAAGGAAAAGAATTGCCGGTATGACGAAATACCGGTACAACCGAAAAATGTGCATTCCTGATTAAGGCTTGCTCAAAAATAGATCATGCACAAGCCCCGGAAAGCATGGCAGGGTAAACAGGTATCCGACTACCACTTTTCGGCAAACGCTCAATTTGATGCAGATTTGATTCCCGAAAGCACTTTGGGCCGTAGATCGGGAGAACACTTTTCCCGGTAAGGAAAGGAACAGAAGGTATGAAGATCCAAAAAAACGGGTACACACTGCTGCTTCTGATGGCAATCTCGGCTGTACTTCAGGGACAGTCTTCCATAATATATGGTACGGTTCGGGATTATGAAAGCGGTGACAGCCTGGTCGGGGTAAATTTTTTGCTGGACGACAGCAGCGGCACATCATCGGATGTCAGGGGAAAATTTCGCCTGCAAGTTTCACCGGATGTCCGGCGTTTTACGGTGAGTTTCCTCGGTTATGAGTCGCAAAACCGGGTGGTTTCGCTGATGCCGGGCGAAGAGCGGATGCTGGATATTGACCTCATCCCTAAAAGCGAGGAGCTTAACATCGTGGTGATCTCGGCCAGCCAGTACGATCAGAAACTGGAAGAAACCACTATTTCCATTGATGTGCTGCCTTCGCGATTGATCGCCAACACCAATGCCGTGACCCTGGCTGATGCTGTGCAAAAGGCGCCGGGGGTCTTTCTACTTGATGGCCAGGCTAATATCCGGGGTGGCACCGGATTTACTTACGGGGCGGGCAGCCGGGTGCTATTGGTGGTTGACGATCAGCCTATGCTGACAGCAGACCGCAGTGACATCAAGTGGGCTTTTGTTCCCATGGAAAACGTGGAGCAGATCGAAGTAATCAAAGGAGCATCTTCTGTGCTTTATGGGGCTTCAGCGCTCAACGGGGTAATTCACGTGCGAACGGTGTGGCCGGATGCAACACCGGAAACCGGCGTTGAAGTCTATACCGGTATTTTTGGACGACCGGATTCTGCAGACCGGAAGTGGTGGGAATTCCCGCCCTATACCGTGGGAGTCAGCGCCTGGCATCGCCAGAGATTCAATAAAACGGACCTCGTGCTCGGTGGTCATGTTTCCCGGGAGTTAACGCATCTGCAAGGCCAGGATAATACCCGAGCACGCATTAGCGGCAAACTCCGTTTTCGACCTGAAAAAAAAGAAAATATAAGTTATGGTTTTGGTTTTAACGGCATGTATAACCAGGAAAGCGCTTACCTGATCTGGTCCGATGAGGATTCAGGTGCCTACCAGCCGTTTGGTGGAACAGAAGCGCCGCTGACCACCCTGCTGGACTGGAAGTAGTCGCCCCAGCAAATCGCGGGTACCCTCAAGCGGGTCTTTCCCAAGGAGCCGCGGCGCCACGTGTCCCACGAAACCATCTACACCGCCATTTACGCCCTGCCACGGTGTGAACTGCGCCGTCAACTCATCGCCTCTTTGCGCCATGGCCGTGGCACCCGCCTGCCGCGTACCCGTGGAACGGATCGCCGGGGGCTGATTCCCGACTTGGTCA
>JANNSM010000244.1:0-2572 GCA_031402635.1 Bacteroidota bacterium
CTGGGTAAAGACCAACAGCCACCGCCGGTTCAACCGGTCAGCCAGGACGCCGGCCCACGGGCCCAGAAGCAGGATCGGCAAAGCCCCGAGCATGGCCACAATCCCCAAAGCCATCTCAGAGTGGCTGAGTTCCCAAACTACCCAGCTCTGGGCCGTGATCTGCAGCCAGGTGCCGATCAATGACACAGCCTGGCCGGAAATATACAAACGGAAGTTGGGAAGTTTTAGCGGTGAAAATCCCTGAATAATGGTACGCAGCATGAACGCTCCTTGATTTAATGCGGAAATTATACCGCCACTCCCTGCCCGGCAGAGGCAACGCCACAACAGGCGCAGAGGACCTGGTTCGATTGCGGTTCGATTTTGCCCCGGTTTTACCTTGACACACTCCGCGCTTAAATATATAATCTCGCTCGCGTTCCCGGCTAGCTCAACGGCAGAGCGAGCGGCTGTTAACCGCTAGGTTCGAGGTTCGAATCCTCGGCTGGGAGCCTTAATAAAATGCCTTCACACTTGGTGAAGGCATTTTTGATTCTGAATTCACCTGGTCTGGCACCATTCAGACAATAACTCCGGGCTTTCTGGTGGAACTACTACGAAATCCCCCCGCTTCAAAATGACTGAATCAGGAGCAGTTACTGTATAATTATATATAGATTTTCTCTCTGGTGAATAAGGGGATCGTAGTATGGATCACGAGACAAAAATACCATTTATACTGATCGTGGATGATGACCGTGATGTGGCTGCATATTTTCGGCATGTCCTGGATTTAGCCGGTTATCGCACGGAAATTGTATCAAATGGGAAAACGGTGGTGGATATTATATTTAAGCGGCTGCCGGATGTTGTCTTACTTGATTTGAACCTGCCCGGGGTTTCCGGCGCCGAAATTCTTCAATTATTGAAATCTGACGAACGTCTGAAAAAGACCCATGTGATTGTGGTCACTGGCTATTCACAAATGGTGTCTGATCTTTTTGTGGAACCGGACCTGGTCTTGTTTAAACCTGTCAGCCCGGACCAATTGACTGACCTGGTCATGCGGTTGTGTCAAGACGACGAGGCCATGGAAAAACACCGGTTTGAGAAAAATCCATGGGATAAGATCACCGGCCTATATAACCGCTCTTTTTTTATCAACCGCCTGAGTTTCGCATTCGCGAATGGGAAAAATGATCGGGAAAACCTGTTTGCAGTAATGCTGGTAAGCCTTGATGAAAGCATCTATACCAGCCTCAATGCGAAAAAGAAAGAGCCCCGTCTGCGGGAAATTGCGCAAATAATAAAGGCAAGCGTACGCCCGACCGATACGATCGCCAGGTTTGGCTCGGGTAACTTTTTTATTCTGATAGAAAATATTCACAACGGGGGGATCCTGTCCGTGATTGCAGATCGCATTCAACGGGCATTGTTCAACAATCCGTCTGGTGGAACTACTTTCAGCATTGGCGCCATTCTCTGTGATAATGAATACAATTTCATTGACGAGATCCTGACGGATGTAAATACCGCTCTTTCCCTTGCAAAAACAGATCAGAAAACGCGAAGCAGAATTTTAACCCGCGGCACGCTGGATAAAAAGATGGGGAGGATGGTATAGCGAAGGTAATGGTGCAAAAAACGGGTTAATAGTAGAGTGTGCAGGAATATCTTAAAAAAAATCCGCGAGCCTGTGCTCGCGGATTTTTAGACTTATTCGTTGGATTTTCCTGAACTCTCACGCTTGTTGTTTGAACCACCGCCAGAGTTGCCAGATGATTCGCTCTTGGCGCTGGAACTGCTTTCAGCTTTACCGGTTGATTCGCTCTTGGCCGAGTCGGAGCCGCTGCTTTCGGATGCGCTGGGATTTCCCGAGCTTTCGGATGAATTTGCGCTGGCCGGAGCCGACTCTTTACTTTCCGCCTTTGCCGGGCGGTTCAGGCCGGAAGTCGTTTTGTGGTCAGTTGCGTACCAGCCAGAACCTTTAAAGATAATACCGGCAGGCGTAAGTACCTTGCGCAGGCTATTCTTGTTACATTCCGGGCAGCGCTTGAGGGGTTCATCGGTAAAAGATTGGTGGCGCTCAAACTGTACGCCGCAGCTTTCGCAGCGATAGGTATAAATGGGCATTTTTCCTTCTCCTTGCTAAACGAAACTTCATTATAGTCCGCTTCACAAAGGGTGGCAATACTCGTATAAGGCATTCTTACATTTCTTTGATGCGGCAGTCGTGTGGAAGTGACATATTTTCGGAAAACAAAGTCTGCCACCAGGGTTGCGGGATCAGTAACACTTCACTGGATTGGCCGATTGGTTTGAAGAAAATTATGAAATTGAAATTTTTTGGGGCTTGTTTTTTGCCGGGATATGGGTATAATTGAATTTAGAACAAAAGTTCTATTAAAGGATAAACCATGTCAGATCTCAGAAAATTTGCCCAGGCAATGCTAACTTTTCAACTGGTTCAGTCTGGAAGCGCACCATTTCCGGCTTCACATCCCCGTTCCACTCCAACATGGCCTGCGGCTCTGGATTGGTCCACCACCCTACCCGGAGATAGTCTCTTGTTTGGCCTCGCAGCGGATGGAAA
>JANNSM010000245.1:0-3607 GCA_031402635.1 Bacteroidota bacterium
CTGTGGTGGCGGTCGCCGCTGACAAAGACAACACCTTTGATTCCTTCGCGATCTATACGATCCAGGATTCTTTGACGCTCTTCCGGGGCGATGTTGGCATAGGTTTCCCAAACTTGTGCCGTATTGAGCAACTGACCACCCATCAGCACCAGTTTGAAGGTCGCTTTGCTGGTTACAAGACTTTCGATCAACCAGTTTTCCTGCTCCTGTCCCAGGATGGTGGCCGTAACTGTTTTAGCCCGGTTGGGGCTTCGGTACCAACGGTTGTCCAATAAAAAAAGATCAAGGTCCACCCAACTGAAACGAGTCATCGTGCCCTGCATGGCTTCGGTTCCGCTGCCCGGATTAGCCCAGAAATCGCGAAAAGCGGACAAGGTATAATCCTTGTTTACAAAAGACCGGTCAGCATCATTGGGACCAAAGTCGTGGTCATCCCAAATAGCATAATTGGGAACGGCCCGCAACAACTTTTGCATTTCAGGGGTGGCCCGAGTGTGTGCATACCGGTGATAAACCCCACTCTTTGACGTGAAATCGGGATCTCTCAGGTACGTATTGTCCCCCAGCCAGAACATAGCATCCGGCTGTTTTTGCAGAATGGCATCAAAAATCTCGTATTCGCTTCCGTAGGGTTTTCCGGGTCGGTCATAACCAGACTCGTTGATGTAGGTGCAACTTCCCATAGCCAGCCTTATCGTCGGGGGAACGGATTCAAATTGCCAGACCGGCGACGTGTTGAAATTGATTTCCGCATCGGGAACAGGCGCCCCATTGAGCAAAAGCCGTGAATTGTAGCGGGTAGCGGGCTCCAGTAAGGTTGCGGTAAGAATGCCTGTAAAAAAGTCCATTCCCCTGCCGTTTTCGGTTTCTATACCGCCAATGGTAAATGCCACCTTTTTTCGATTTTCCGAATCGGTTTCCGGCCACAATTCCCAGACCACTTCTGCAGGACCTTCCGTCTGTATCCAAAGCCTGGCTTCGCGGTAGGTAACATGGCCCAACATTAATCCGGAAAGAACGGGCTCCGGAGCAGAAACCCCAGCGTCGGCAACGGAGTTGTTTTTTTCTTGTTTTGCATTTGATTTCTGGCCGTATAGGGAAGTTGCAGCTCCAAAAATCAACAACCCCAAAAAAACAGTCCTGAAAAAATCATCAATCCTACGGCGATTCATTTCTTTTAATTTCGGTCAAATATAGCGGTAAACGCACCCCAGCGACAGTTTTTAAAGGTTGTGAAAGTGTGTAATAAGCGGGAGCAAAAGAAAAAGAACGGCATACATACAACTTCATAATAAAAGAGACGTAATTTGAAGGACACTGCTGACGACCCCGATAATCTCTCTTCTTGAAACCTTTCCTGCTTTTATTTGCTTTACAGAGCCTGATTCAGGTTTTCCCGGCAGGCCTGCGCTCGCAGCCTGATTCCGGCTTCCCGGCAATTGATCCGGCCAACATCCGGATTGCCCGGGATCACTGGGGTGTACCGCACATTTTCGGGGTCAGCGATGCAGACGTTGGCTACGGACTTGCGTGGGCAAATGCCGAAGATGCTTTCCCGGTCATGCAGGAAACCATCCTTACCGGCAAAGGCATGATGGGATTATGGAAAGGTAGGGAAGGTGCAGTGCGGGACTATCTGCTTGAAGCCCTTAACATCCCGACCATCGTTCAAACCCGTTATGAAACTGATTTCTCAGAACCGTTTCGGCGTTACCTGGCCGGATACACCCAGGGCCTGAATGACTATGCAGCCTGTCACCGCGGGGAGATTTTGGTCGCCGGCAGTTTCCCGATAACCCCTCAGGAATTAATTCAGGGTTCGGTTTTTATCACCTCTTACATGGCTTATGCTATGCGGGAAATTGAAAAAATTACCGATGGGGCGTACGCTCTTGATGGGCAGGGAGCGTCTGGCTCCAATGCCTATGCCATGAGTTCCGGACGGACGGCGGATGGGTTGACCTACCTGGCTATCAATCCCCACCAACCGATGGAAGGGCCGTTTTCGTTTTATGAATGCCATGTTCAAAGCGAAGAAGGATGGAATTTTCACGGCGGGATGTACCACAACGGGCTGCTCCCCGGGTTTGGCAACAATGATAATTTAGGCTGGGCGATGACGTACAACGCCCTTGACCTGGTGGATACCTACCGTCTGGAAATGGACCCGGACAGAAAATTCCATTATCGTTTTGACGGGCAGTGGCGCGAACTGACCCGTAAGCGCATCTGGCTGGACATCGGGTTTGGTCCAGCCGTGATCAAGGTTCCAAAGTGGATTTACTGGAGCGAATACGGCCCGACTTTTCTGCACGGCAATGAATTCTTCAGTATCCGGTTCGGCAATACGGTGAATATCCTGGCGGGAGAACAATTGTACCGGATGAACAAGGCAACCAATTTCGACGACTTCAAGGAGGCGATGATGATGAGGGGGATTCCCCGATTTAATTTTATTTACGCTGACCGTGAAGATAATATTTATTATGTTGACAACGGCCAGATTCCTGACCGCAGCGGTGATTATGACTGGACCGGTGCCGTTCCCGGCGTGGGCTCTGCTAATTGCTGGACCCGTTTTATTCCCTACGACAGCCTTCCCCAGGTATTCAACCCGCCTTCAGGCTATGTCTTCAATACCAACAACAGTTCTTTCCACTGCACCGGGAGGGGAGAAAATCCCGATTCCACCAACCGGGCTCGCTACCCTGAACATGCAGGCTACAAACACACGGACAATAACCGCGCACTTCGCTTTGAAGAACTCGTTGAAAGCCACCCTGTTTTCACCTTTGATCAATTCAAAGCCATAAAATTTGACAGCCAGTTTCCCGCGTGTTCTCCCTTTCTCAATTCCTGTGAAGTGCTGTTTCACCTGGATCCGGTGGAGTATCCCCACCTGGCTTCTTCTATTGAAATGCTGAACACCTGGAATGGCCATGCAGATGCCGAAAGTTCAGCCGCAACCCTTTTTGCGCTGACGATTGATAAAGTGTTTAAGGCTCATCATCTCGGATACGATGAATTCTCCACGGGATTTCTCATTCAGCCCCAGGAATTCATCCGCGGGCTGGAGGAAGCCCAGACGCATCTGCTTTCTTATTTCAAAAGGCTGGATGTGCCCCTCAGCGAATTTCAGCGCATCATTCGCGGTGATATCGACCTGCCACTCCCCGGTTATTTTGATGTGCTAGCAGCCAACTATGCCCAGCCCGGCGAAGACGGACGCTATGAGGTTATCATAGGGGATGCCTATGCCCAGTTTGTCGTATTCGGACCTAACGGCGTGGAAAGGCTTGAAACACTTCAGCCATTCGGATCTTCAACGCGACCGGAAAGTCCGCATTATACCGATCAAATGGCGTTGTTTGCTGACCGGCGAACCAAAACTATGGCCATGGATACACAGTCCATCCTGGAGAGAGCAGAACGGATTTATCACCCGTCAGGGACCGGCCGGCTCAACAGGACCGAAAATTTATCCTTAACCCTAAAAAATTCCACTCCGGTTGCACCCTGAGGGAAGGGGTTTCTTTTTACTTTGGTGGTTTGGTTTACTGCATTGTAAACTTGTTCTGGCCTCCTGGTTGGCCTTTGTTGTAGAACA
>JANNSM010000246.1:0-3594 GCA_031402635.1 Bacteroidota bacterium
CCTGCTGGTTTTGAACAATGAAGACCGGGCCAACACGTTCAATTTCTCTTACTCCACGGACAACGTAACTTATACGTCTGTTGTGGCGCTGGACTACACCTCTGTTGAACTCCAGGATGCCGGTGCCGTGGTCACCGTGAACCGCAGCACCACGCTCACCGGTCTTTCTGTGATCAATGGTGGGTTCATTTACTTGCGCTGGAGCGGTGATGACGCCACCGGCGGCGGTTCCCGCGATGAGTTTGGACTGGATAATATCTCAGCCACAGCATCTGCGGGTGGCACCGTTTCTGCCTTCAACCTGGCCGCTTCGACCCTTTCGGTTAATGAGGCCGCAGGTTCCGCCGTTCTGGCACTCACCCTCTCCAGTTCCGCAACCTGCAATGTAGATGTTGCTGTTGCTGATGTCACCGCAACCAACGGCGCAGATTACACGGCTCCCGCCGTTTCGACCCGGAATTTTACCGCCGGTGGAGCCACTTCGATCAACCTCACGATCCCGATCAGCAATGATGCGCTTTTGGAAGGTCCGGAGACCTTTACCCTGACCTTGCAGAATGCTACGGGTACCTGCCTGGTCGGTGCGGTAAGCACGGCAACCATCACCATTGAAGACAACGACACCGCTCCGGTTGGCGATTGTCTGAACTTGTATATCTCGGAATACCTTGAAGGCAGCAGCAACAACAAAGCCTTTGAAATTTACAACCCAACGGGTTCAACAGTTGACCTGAGTGCTTACTCCATCAAAGCCTTCAACAATGGTGGAACGACCCCGACCAACTCGCTGTTCCTGAGCGGTACACTTGCCGCCGGTGCAGTTTACGTCATTGCCAATGCCAGCGCCGATCCGATTATACTCGCGGAGGCGGACACCACATCAACCGTTACGTTTATCAACGGCGACGACGCCGTGATTTTGTTCAATGGCGGTGACACGATTGATGCTATTGGTATCGTTGGTGTTGATCCGGGAACCAACTGGGTTGTCGGAACAGGTGCAACTTCTGAGTACACCCTGGTTCGCAAGCCGGAAGTCAAAGCCGGCCAGAACAACTGGACCATTGGCGCCACAGAATGGCTGGTTTTTGCCGCAGATGATTTTACCCAACTCGGCGCCCATACTCAGGACCCTTGTGATGTTGCTTGTAATTCCGCCAACATACCGGATAACCAGACCCATACCAATCTGGCCACCCGGGTTGAACTCAACTGGGATCCTATCGCCGGTGCCGTTGGTTGCCAGGTACAGGGCAAACGCCTGCCTACCGGCCCGCAGCCCAGCGTAAACGTACTGGCTGCTCCTTATAACACCACTAACGTTCCTTATGCTTCAGCCGGAGCCGGAACCACCTGGACCTGGCGTGTTCGCTGCGCCTGCAGCATCACGCCGCTGGATGTATCCGCGTACAGTGTTTATGGTGATACCTTCTCCATTCCTGCTGCCCGTGAAATTTCTTCATTGGGCGAGATCAGTTTGTTCCCGAACCCGGCATCTGATCAGGTTGTCCTGACGTTTGACGCCGGTCAAAACGGGGATATGCAGATGGAAATTACCGATATGCTTGGTCGCGTGGTGTTGAGCAGCAACGTGGTCGTTGCCCAAGGAGCCAATTCCTTCCCGTTGAATACCAGCAACCTGGAGCCCGGCATGTACTTCCTGCAGGCCGAAGGTCTTCATACCGTTTCTTTCAGTGTTGCCCGATAAGGGAAAGCTGAATAAAACAAGATTCCAGTAAAACCGACCGGGGAAGCGTTAAGCTTCCCCGGTCTTGTTTTACCCCGTCTGACATTCAAGACCAGATTTAAGTATCAAAGAAATTTCTGCTCTGTAATCATCAATAGATCAACAAGTAAACTTTTTAATAGCATTTAATTTTTTACAGAATTAACGAAACTTGTCATGCTTTTAGAAAATCAGATGGAGTCTCCTTACCTTAATCATTCCCGGCGGTGTTTTTAGGCCGTTCGGTCTATTCCTTTAACCAAAACAACATTTTTAATGAAACAAATTACATGGAAAGCAATGTCGCTGTTTGTGCTCTGTTGTCTGGGCTTCACTGCCCAGGCCCAGACCACCAACGTAGATATTATCATCACAACAGCAAGTTACCCCTATGAGATGCATTGGGAACTTCGCGATGGCGGAGGGGCGGTGGTTGCCTCCAGAGCTTGCGCCTATTACGGCGTTGGCGAAACCATCAACCTGGATCTGAACAACGGCGAAACCTATACTTTCAACGCATTTGACGATTGGGGTGATGGTTGGAACGGCGGCACCTGGGCAATCCGAAAAACAGCAGACGGATGCGCCCTTGGAACGGGTGAAGGCAACAATGGTATCCCAGGGGATGCCACGGATATCTGCGATGCCAGCCAGTTGGAACAAACCTTTTCCTTTGATCCCGATGGGCCCATCCCTGGTTGCGTCAATCCCAGCGCAGTAAACTACAATGATTGCGCCACGGTGGATGACGGCTCCTGCTTTTTCTCCGCAGCCAATGATGCCTGCGCAAGCCGTATCATTCTTCCGGTTGGCACTTGTTATTCAGGGTCCAACATTGGGGCAACAGCCGGTGACAGTCCGTTGACCATTGCCTGTTCCGATGGCGATTTAACACCAGATGATATCTGGTTTGCCTCCTCTGTACCCGCCGGAGGTGCGCTGATTTTTGAATTCCCGGTTGTACCCGGATTTTCTTCCATTATGGAGCTCTACCAGGGCGGCGCATGCGGTGCGCTTCCCGCCGGTATTCTCGGAACTGCGGGAACATGCTTTAGCTATGGTGCTGGTGAATCGGTAACAATTTCCGGTCTCACCCCTGGTCCGATTCTGATCCGCTACTGGGACTTTTTCTCAGATCAAGCTGGCCCACTCGAATTTTGCCTAACCGCACCTATCCTTGGCTGCACCGATCCTTGTGCGGACAACTACAACCCGGCGGCCAATACGGATGACGGCTCTTGTACCTACTCGTCCACAGCCGCTAACGGCACCGACGATTGCGCTGCTGCCATCACCATCACGGCGGGTACTTACACCCACCAGAATATCGGTGCAACGGGTACGGATATCACCTCCTGTACATTTGGGGATTCTCTGGATGTGTGGTACGCTTACACCGTTCCCGCCGGTCTGGACAGCCTTTGGATTTACACCTGCGGTTCAACCTATGACACGGGCCTGAGCCTGTGGGATAAGTGCCCGTCGGATACGTCAGCTCAGGAACTCGCCTGTAATGACGACGGTATTCGCCCGGGTGTTGGCACTTTACCGCACACCTGCGGTGGCTCTGACTTCCAGTCTGTACTCGGTTTCAGCGATTCTACGCTGGCCGCAATCGAAGGTACCACGGTGTACATTCGCGTTGCCGGATTTGGTGGAGATTTCGGTTGTGGTGACCTTACCATTGAAGAAATCGGCGCCCCGACTTGCAACTCTTCCGTTGCACCGACCAACCAGACCCATACCAACCTGTCCAACCGGGTTCAGTTAAACTGGACGCCCACACCGCTGTCGATTGGTTGTCAGGTACAGGGCAAGAAACTGCCTACTGGTCCCCAACCGCAGGTTAACGTGCTGACGGCTCC
This sequence comes from Bacteroidota bacterium, assembly GCA_031402635.1. Lineage (GTDB taxonomy): Bacteria > Bacteroidota > Bacteroidia > Chitinophagales > BACL12 > WGOA01. The sequence goes on from JANNSM010000246.1 coordinate 3,592, forward strand.
GTA
>JANNSM010000247.1:0-9027 GCA_031402635.1 Bacteroidota bacterium
AAGCAGGGTCCTGCCGGTATTGGCCACGTCATCCACGATGACCACCACTTTTCCGTCAATGAGCTCAGGGGTAACCCCCAATTCAATGGGTTTCGAAGTCGGGTGTTTTTTATCCAGATTGATCGCGGTAAGGTGAATGGCCAGGTTACCGATTCTCCGCAATTCAGCAGTGATCCTTTCGGCAAGCGCATACCCTTCATCATCCCGGCAGATTCCCGCAATGACGATTTCCTTTTCGTCATAATTGTCTTCAAGAATTTCGAACGCGATGCGGACAATTTTCTGGCGGATGCTCTGGGCATCCAGGATTTTACTCTGCGCTGCGGTGGATGGGGTCATGTCAATGGAGATGAAAAGTCAGGGACAGCCGAAAATCAGGGAATCATCATTTTGCCGGTATGCAGGGTTCGGTTGCCGCTCTGAACGCGATAAATATAGACCCCCGGCGCTAAATCACCGCGTTCCAGGATGGCCGTACCGGAAGCACCGTTAAGCGGAATTCCCGCTACGCAACGGCCCGGCAGATCAAACAGGTCAAACCGCGTTTCTGCTTCAGGCATCCCGGAAAACTCCAGCGTGGTCCGTTCGTAAACCGGGTTGGGCGAAAGACGGAATACGCTGTTTTCAACACTTGTCCGGAGCGCCATGGTGCTGAACGGATAAAATGCCGACCACGCTGAAGTGTCCACGACTCCGCAAAGTGCGCGTATCCTGAATTCATAATCGGCCGCCGGCCGCAGCGGGCTGACGAGTTCAACCGTACCATAAGAAAAGCGATCTACCCAGCGGTCCGTGCCCAGCCGATGCCCTTCAAGCCCATAACCGCGAGCATTAGGAACCGGATTCCAGACCACTCTGGCGGAATGGTCTGTGGTATGCGTAACGGCAATTCCATCGGGAACTGCACAGGGTTCATCCGGCACCTGGAGGGAAGCAAAGGCGTTGACTTTGCCATAGCCCCACTGGTTATCCGGAAGTGCGCTTCCCGTGAAGCTGTCCTGCCGGGCTCCCTGAAGGATGGCATCCTTAATATCCAACCAGTTGGCATCCGGATATCGCTGCAGGTAAAGGGCAACAATGCCAGCCACAATCGGGGAAGAAAAGGAGGTTCCGCCCTGCAGGTAATGACGTCCACCCGCTGCAATATAGTTGGCAGCTCCCAGCCCGATCAGCCAGTTGGTCATGTTGGTGGAACCGGAGGCAAGAACCCATTGCCCGGAAGCGGAAATATCTGGTTTGATGCGGCCGTTTCGGGTTGGACCGTTGGAAGAAGAAAGAATACGCGTCTCCGGCGTGCCCGATACTGGCGGGTTTGCTCCGTAGTAATTGATCATGCTGTTGCGGTTGTAGTAGCTGCCTACCGCAATTACCCGGTCTGAACACTGCCAGGATGATACCAGAGTCTGCTGTCCGTCGGGCGCCTTGTAGTGCGCGATCTCCGGCATGACCGCCACAGAAGGCAAATCGGCACCACGGAAAAGGTAGGAGGTGCCGGTCACGGCCGGATCGGTCCACGCGTCCATGCGTCCGGAACCGGTTGTTTCCAGGCGCCACCGCAGGCTGGTGCTATCGGGGAAAACGGCCAATTCCACCAAATAGGAAGCGCCCTGGCGCTGTATCCAGCTTTTGATGAATCCCAGCCGGTTTGCGCCATTGTACAATTCGTATTCCAGGCTGTCCAGACCCGAGCTCATGTCCAGATCCGTTGTTGTGTTCCACCAGGGACTGCGTCCGCGGAATGACCAGCCGGCCGGCTGATCGGCGCCTACAGAAAAATACCAGTCGCGGGCATCTGCGGTATCAATCCAGGCTTGAAGGTAAGCGGCGCCCAGGAAACTTTCGTAGCGAAACCAGGTGAATGACGTGTCGGTTGTGGCGTCATAACCCAGGTGAAAAATCCGGTCACCCGCGTTGCCGACCGCTGCAACCACCGCTCTTCCTTCGCGCTCTTCCAGCATAGCATCAATCATCTGTGCGCTTAAATCCTGTCCATCGTGCGAACCCAGATAGGTTCCCACGCTGGTATTGATCACACAGGGCTTGCCCATCGCATCGGCTTTGTCAAATATGTAGCGGATGGCATCAACCACGTTGCTCAGAAACGTGTCGTCGAAAGCCAGGTTGACTGCGATGATGTCCGCCTGGGGAGCAATTCCCTTGTAGTTGCCGGTGGCCAGTCCGTTACCGGCAGCGACCCCGGTTACCCCGCTGCCGTGCGAGTAACTCAGATTGGGATCAATATGGTTGCAGGTTCCCGCCTCTATGGCGGCTGAGTCGCATTCCTGGCCGTAACCGTAGGGAGCTGGCGCTGATCCGTCATCGGGCAGGATCTGGTCCCAGATAAATTTGATGCGGGTGTTATCCGCCGCGTCCCGGAAATCGGGATGCGTATAATCAATTCCAAGGTCAACAAGCCCGACGACCACGCCCAGTCCGTCATAACCCTGGGGCAGGGGTGCGTATCCAGCATGAACCGAATCCACACGGCTGTGCACCAGCATGACGTCACTCAGCGGTTCAACGGAAGGTCCGGTTCCGTCCATTCGGCGGATGGCCGGGTTGCCCATCAACTCACGCCAGCGGTCTGCGGGTACCCGGATTGCGCAGCGGTCTCCAATGGCGTACTTAAGGCTGCCTCCGATGGCCGTGGCAGCCTGGCTGATCGCTGCCGGATCGCCCTGGGTCAACAGATGCACAAACCCCTGGGCATCGGCTCCGATGGGTTTGAATGCTTTCTGATCCCGGTTTTCTGCAGAAGGCTGCGCCCCGGGAAAGCGTGCAAGCGCCTGGCTCCGGATATCTACATTGGAGCAGATCAGCAACACCAGGAAAAAGACAGGAAGGTGCCGGTAACTGATCAACGTCAGGTACTTGGGAAAGGGAGTATTCGGCATGGTGTGGATGGGCTTAACCGGGAAAACCGAAGGATTGGCAAGGAGGATTAGAACCCGCCAAAAGCGGAGCGATGTTTCGCCCGAAAACTAAAGATACCGCAAGGGCGGAGCAAGCTATTACAGAAACTTCTTACGGATTTGGGTAACGTTTGTTTTTTGAAACGATCGTTTGGTTTTTGTGGTTGGGTTTGCTGTAAATTGCAGTCAATGGCGTTTGTTCAACCTCTTCTGTTTATCCTGCTGACCGTTTTCGCATTTGGCTGGTCAGGCATGCGGTTTAAGCGAATCTATGACAACATCCGCATGGGCAGGCCGGAGCCGGTCAATGGTTCGCTGCGAAACATGTTATTGCTGGCGCTCGGGCAAAAAAAGATGTTCCGCAACCTGATTCCCGCCTTCCTGCATCTGGCTATTTACACCGCTTTTTTGCTCACCCAGGTGGAATTGCTTGAAATCTTCCTGGATGGGTTTACTGGAAATCACCGGTTGATCTATCATGCGGTCGAAGAAAGTTCTATTGGGCGAGGGCTTTATGTGGGCATTGTCAGTGGCATTGAGTTGTTGAGCCTTCTGGCGTTTTTTGCTACGCTGGCTTTTCTGGCCCGGCGCAACCTGCTCAAAGTGCCCCGTTTTTATAAGTCCGAAATGAACGGATGGCCCAGGCTGGACGGCAATATCATCTTGTACCTCGAGATCGTGCTGATCGCAGCCATCTTTACGATGAACGGAGCCGATGAAGCGATGCAAAGAGCCCAGGGGCATGGTTCCTACGGATTTGCGTTGTCCGGAACGGTTGGTTACCTGCTTTTTAACGGTTTCTCGCAACCCACACTGGTTGTGCTGGAAAGAGTCGGATGGTGGATGCATATCCTGGTGGTGTTCGGCTTCCTGAATTACCTGCCCTTCTCCAAACACCTGCATATTCTGCTGGCCTTTCCCAATGCGTATTTTACCCGCCTGTCCTCCTGGGGTCAGATGAGGAATATGCCGGAAATCCAACGCGAAATCCAGTCCATGATGGATCCTTCCGGCGCCGTTAGTGACGGCACCCCGCCGCCGGATCAGTTTGGATCCCGTGATGTTCCCGATCTGAGCTGGAAACAAATTCTCGACGCTTATGCCTGTACCGAATGCGGGCGGTGTACCGCGGCCTGTCCAGCCAACATGACCGGCAAGAAATTGTCTCCGCGAAAAATCATGATGGATACCCGGGACAGAGCGGAGGAAATAGGCCTGAACCGGAGGTTGAACGGAAAGGATCACCTGGACGGGAAATTTCTGCTGGGCGACTACATCACTGCCGAAGAACTGCGTGCCTGCACCACCTGCAAAGCCTGTGTGCAGGAGTGTCCGGTAAGTATCAATCCGCTGAGTATCATTCTTGAACTTCGCCGCCATCTGATTCTGGACCAAAGCAGTGCACCCGAGTCCTGGACGCAGATGTTTACCCACGTCGAAAACAACGGCGCCCCATGGCAGTTTGCCCGTTCTGACCGGGACAGGTGGACCGGAGAATTGCAGGAGTCTCCGGTGGGTTGAAGCTTCTACAACAGAACAAAACATGACTAACTCTATGTTGACGCGGGTGCCGGTTATGGCTGAAATGGCCGCAGCGGGCGAGCGTCCGGATATCCTTTTCTGGGTCGGTTGTGCCGGCAGTTTTGACCAGCGCGCCCAGCGGGTAACCGGTGCATTGGTCAGAATTATGAACCACGCCGGCATAAGTTTTGCTATTCTTGGGCAGGAAGAGAACTGCACGGGTGATCCTGCCAGAAGAGCGGGCAATGAGTTTTTGTTTCAGATGATGGCAGCGCAGAACATCGCCACGCTGGATGGTTACGGAATCAAAAAAATCGTAACGGCATGTCCGCACTGTTTTAATACCCTGAAGAATGAATACCCTGAACTGGGGGGACATTACAGCGTGATTCACCACACCGCTATGTTACAAGAGTTGATTGATACGGGCGTGATTTCTGTAAAGGGAGGAGTTTTCAAGGGCAAGCGGATTACTTTCCACGATTCCTGTTATTTGGGCAGGGCTAATGATATTTATGAAGCGCCGCGCTCGGTTATCGCCGCGCTGGATGCCGATTTGCACGAAATGAAATCATGCAGGAGCAAGGGGATGTGTTGTGGGGCCGGAGGCGCACAGATGTTCAAAGAAGCGGAACCGGGAAAGGAAGAAGTCAACCATGCCCGCACTGGCGAAGCGCTTGCCGTGAACCCCGATGTGGTGGCCGTGGCTTGTCCTTTCTGCAATACCATGCTCAGTGACGGGGTTAAGTACGCCGACCAGCAGGACCGGGTCCGCGTTCGGGATGTCGCTGAACTTATCGCCGAAGCGGCAGGGTTGTTTGGATAACGGTTCAGCAGGCGTGAACGTAACCACTATCTTTACTGTAAAAGATATCTGACCTATGTTGGCAACACTGGCTGAATTATCGCAAGATTCCAAAGTTTGGATTTATCAGACGGACCGGCAACTTTCTGAAGGGGAAACCAAAGAAGCAAACCTGGCGCTGGAATCTTTTGCTGCCGGATGGCTGGCCCATGGCGCAGCAGTCCGTTCTTTCGCCTGCACTGCCGAAAATCATTTCCTGCTTTTCTTTGCTGACGAGCGGTTTTCAGGGGTAAGCGGATGTTCTATTGATAGCTCAGTTCGCCTGGTCAGGGATCTGGGTTCTCGTTTTTCGGTTGATTTTTTTCAACGGCTCAATGTCGCGGTCAAAACGCCGGATGGAATCCGGTTGATTCACCGCGATGATCTGGCAGAGGAACACCGCCGCGGTCTGCTGAATCCCGAAACACCTGTCTATGACCACACGGTGCAGACACTGCGGGACTGGCAGCACGCCTGGATAAAACCAATTTCCGAAACCTGGGCGGCGCAGTGGATGGTTTCTCCGGTTCAAACGCAAGGCGCTGACTAGCCGGAATTTGTCCGGTTCCGAATTGCCTTTAGAATATTTTGAACGCTTATTTATTGTTCCTCCGGCATTTCGGGCAATTCTATGGGCACCATTCCCGGCTTTCGGTAAAGACGGATGAACACCCGACCCTGGCTCCATTCGCGTTGTAAGGGCCATTTTCCGGTAATTTCATCATAAGCTTCATCAGGGATATCGTTGATAATGTTGCTGTATAATACATAATCGCAATCCAGCCAGTTTCCTGGCACCTTTTGGAAACTTTCGCGCTGTTGACTGGAACCGGGTCGTATAGACTGCATGGGTTTATAAAGAGGGAATTCGGTGTACACCAAACCCGGTTCGGGGATTTCAGCCCACGCTTTGCTCATCAGCGAAAAATAGGGCAGGTGAGCGAGCGAAGCATCCCAGCCCTTGGCAATCTTGTCCGGATAAATCCATCGGTGTCCGAATCCCAACATGGCTACGACCATGATCAGGAAGAATTGTCTCCGACTGATTTCCAATTGACAGATGCGGAAGGCAAACCAGGGTAATGCCAGTACAAACACCATCAGAAAATAGCGGTGTGCGATCGGATTGGAAAAAGGAAGAAGAGCGACAGTAAAAGTCAGCAGAGGTACAGCGAATACGAGGATCAGTCGAAACTCCGGCAGGTCGCTTTTTCGATTTTTCCACCATAGAATAAACCATGCCAACCCGGGCACCCAAAGAACAAGGCGGCCAAAATCGAGCACGCGCCAGGCAACCAGGCCCAGATTGCGCAACATACCCGTAATGCCCGCAAAGCCATGTGATGAAGACCACGCAGATTGGGGATTCACGAGGAACCAACCTGTTTTCAAAGCGTGCCAGCACAGCCATCCGGTGATCACAGCCGTGGCAGCAACAAAGGGAATCAGGGTGAATTTGTTGAAAATACGTGATGAACTGCCCGCATGTTTACGGTCCTTTACAGGTTGCCGGGTATGCGACGAATGGCGACTGTTCCTGATATTTTTTCCATGATGAGCTGCACCGGATGCGGTCAGGAATGCTCCGTGTCGTTCGAGTATCAGCGCCGTAAACCACAGCGATGCCACCCCAAAGCAGCCGCGCAGGCTGACCATGCCCATGCCGATCAGCAGAAGGGTCAGTATCCAGGGTCTGCGATTAATAATGGCGTTTAGGGCACCGAGGTAAAATGCCAGCAACATCAAATCCGGGCCAATATGGATGGCCTGGGCGGCGAAAGTCGGTTCAAGGATCAACAGGCCGGCAGCAAGAGCACGCGAAGCCTCCAGAGAGGGACCCGGCAAGAGGGTTAGAAGAAGGCGGTAAAAATTCCACCAAATCATGACCAGCACCGGAAACATGGCCAGGTGGGCAACCGGCAGGGTAGGACCGAGGGCTGTCCACCACAGGGCGAGATACCACCCGAAACCAGGCGGGTGACCGGAATCCAGCGCATTGGGGAGGATCCAGGCATCCAGACCCTCCGCGAGAAAGTGTTGCCCCACTTCAGAGCCCAGCAGGATGCTGTCCCAGAAAAAAGGCAGGGGAAGACTCATCAGGGCGATCAGGGCTGCCACACCCGTACCGATTCGGAACAATCGGCGGTCTGCAATCGTGGAGAAAAGCATAGGGCGGTTGGTCAATGGCATGGGGTGAAAATACAATGGCGCGAGACACCGATAGCTGCTGCCATTTTGTCACCTTAATGCCTGAAAAAGTGTAAATTTGATGCCCGCCCAAGCATTGAAAAGTTGACCAGCCGTTTTTCCCGCAGGTTGACCCAAGCATTGAAAAGTTGACCTTGATCGGCAGGGCCGATTACAGGTTTCAGGGCGGAATCCGGAATTGCTGATTTTCCAACCTTCTTCTTTGTTTTTTTTATGCACGTTGACGAATTTTTACCGGAACCAGACCCCCTCACATCGTCCAATACCAGCCACGGCAATATGCCGCTGGACGATTCGCTCCAGGGGCAGGCAATCGCTTCGGAGGCTCTCGCCGTCGGCGCCAATGGTCGGCTGGCTTATATTGAGAGCTACGGTTGCCAGATGAACTTCAGCGATTCGGAGATTGTGGCCTCTATCCTCCATGATTCCGGTTATGGGATTACCGGTCAGTTGGAGAGCGCGGATCTCATTTTGCTGAACACCTGCTCTATCCGCGACAAAGCCGAGCAGCGAATCCGGGTCAGGCTCAAGGAATTTCAGGGCATCAAACAAGCCAAACCAGAAGCGGTCATCGGGATTTTGGGGTGCATGGCCGAGCGCTTGAAGGAACAATTGCTGGAGGAAGAAAAACTCGTGGATGTGGTCTGTGGGCCCGATGCCTACCGCACCCTGCCCGGTCTGATTGCCGAAGCTGAAAGTGGTCAGAAAGCGGTCAACGTGCTGCTTTCGCGCGAAGAAACGTATGCCGAAATCAGTCCGCTGAGATTGGACAGTAATGGTGTAACCGCTTTTATTTCCATTATGCGCGGGTGCGACAACATGTGTTCGTTTTGCGTGGTGCCGTTTACACGGGGCAGGGAGCGAAGCCGAAGTGCATTTTCCATTGAAGCAGAAGCCAGGGATCTGTTTAGCCGGGGGTACCGCGAAGTCACACTGCTTGGGCAGAATGTGGATTCCTACAAATGGGAAAACCCGCATACCGGTCAAACCGAGCATTTTGATAAGCTCCTGGACCGGATTGCCCTGGTCAACCCTGATCTCCGGATTCGCTTTTCAACTTCCCATCCCAAAGACATGACGGATGAGGTGCTGAAGATGATGGCGGCTCACCCCAACATCTGCCATTACATTCACCTGCCTGTGCAATCCGGCAATTCAAGGATCCTTGATCGGATGAACAGGACCTATGACCGGGCCTGGTACCAGAACCGCATTGCAGCCATCCGAAGCATATTGCCCGATTGCGGTATTTCAACAGACATTATTGCGGGTTTCTGTGGCGAAACCGAAGAAGAACATCAGGACACCCTGAGCCTGATGCAGGACGTTCGGTACGATATGGCTTATATGTTCTTTTATTCCGAAAGGCCTGGAACGCTTGCCGCGCGGAAGTATCCGGATGATGTTCCGCTTGACGTTAAAAAGCGCAGGTTAAATGAAATTATTGCTTTGCAGAACGAGCATTCTCTTTTGCGCAACCGAAGCGATGTGGGCAAAGTTTTCCGGGTATTGGTTGAAAAGCCAAGCCGCCGTTCGTCCGAG
>JANNSM010000248.1:0-2720 GCA_031402635.1 Bacteroidota bacterium
CGCTGCAGCGCCATGCGCTTCAAGGTCATTTTGCCTGGCGAAACCCGGTTCCCGGGGGCAGCTTTTCCCTGGGAATCAATGCCGGTGCTCACCTGGAGGAAGGCAATTATGCGTCGCTGGACGCCGGTCTTGACGGCGATCCGGCGTTTGATCTGGCTCTTGAAGATCGCTGGGATTGGAACGCTGGTGCGGGCGCCTATTTTTACAATTCCTGGTTGATGGCCGGTATTAGCGCAATGGATCTGGCGGGAGACCGGCAGTACTTTGCAGCAACTTCCGCTCTGATCCGCTACGGAGACGGCTATGGCCTGAAGCCCGGAGGATTTTTGCGCTATCCGGAAACCGGAGTTCCCCAGGCAGAACTTAGTTTTCAATTCCTTTTTGCCGAAAGTTTCTGGGCAGGCGCAAACTATCGGTCTAACGGAGACCTGGTTTTTACGATGCTCTACCGCCAGAGAATGGCTACAGCCCTCGGATTTTCAGAATGGGGTGTAGGATACAACTATCAGTTGCCGGGACCACAGTTTCGAAATCAGCTCGGTGCCAGTCATGAAGTGCAGATCAGTTACCGGTTTAACAAAGACAAATCAACAGAAATGGGTCCGCGATTTTTCTGATGAAGTAACGAATCGCTTTGTCCGATAAAATCAAATGAGAACACTCATTCCAAAAAACATGACTTCACCACAAGACACTGTTTTAAATCAAATTTGTATTGCAATCCGGTTGTGGTTGAATTTTTTTATTCCGGAATTTATCTTATTCTTTAGGGATGAACAGTTGTTTAAACCGGTCCTCTTTTTTTTATGCTGTTCAACAAGTCTCAGCGCGCAAAAAACTGACCGCGATTTGCTGCGAGCTGAAAAACTGTACCGGATCGGACAGTTTGATGCGGCTGTGAATTATTACGAGAAAACCCTGCAACGCGAGTATGACGCCGGTGTTTGCGCCCGGCTTGCGGACTGCAACCGCCAACGAGGAGAATACCTGCACGCCGAACATTGGTACCGGCAGGCCGTCATGGCCGATGCTCTGGAACCAGAGTATTTCCAACAATATGCTGAAGTTTTGCGCTCCAATGGCAAGGCGGAACAAGCGCTGGAATGGTTTGAGCGATATGACCGCTATGCGGGCCGTAAGGGAAACTATGCAGCTGGATATGCCCTGGAAGCAGAAGAGCGATTGCTGGCACCGTCTTTTAACGTAGCCCTGCTGGACATCAACACTTCTTATTCAGAGATTGCTCCGGCCAGCTTTGCCGGACAACTGGTTTTTTCTTCCAATCGGCCAGGCTCCGGAAAAAGCGCACTTTCGTCAAAACCCGGTTCAGATTACTACGACATTTTTGTTTGTTTTCCGGAGGAAGAGGCAATTTCGGGTTCTCCTTCCCGTATTCGCGGAGCGATTAATTCGCCCTGGAATGATGTGGGTTTTTGTGTTGATCCGCGGTCAGACCAAGTTTGGTTTACGAGAACCGGTTCCCGGGGAATCATGAGAATCCGGGATAGCAGGGGAATTATCCACTCCGCCCTTTACACGGCGGTTTGGAAGGGTCAAAAACTCATCGGCATTGAGCGGTTCCCCAAAGTTCCCCGTCAGGTCAGTGCCGCTCACCCTTGCATTACCCCAAATGGAACACGCTTGTATTTTGCAACCGAATTGGCGGGAGGCTATGGCGGAATGGATATTTGGTATTGTAACCGGAATACCCAGGGAAACAGTAATACCTGGGGAGATCCGGTTAACGCGGGATCACGGATTAACACCCCGGGGGATGAGTTGTTCCCTTTTGCCGCAAGCGATAGCCGGCTTTATTTCAGCTCTGACGGACATCCGGGCCTGGGGGGGCTTGACTTGTTTGAAATTGATTTATCCGGTGACAACTGGCAGGCGATCACTCATCTTCCGGCACCCCTGAATTCTGAACGGGATGATTTTGGACTGATCGTTTTAAATAACCAGGGCTTTTTTGCGAGTGATCGCCGGGGGGGGCGTGGAAGCGATGATATTTATGCTTTTGAGCGGATCAGTGTCCGGGTTGAAGTCAATGCCATCAGTGCCGAAACGGGACAACCGTTAACCGGGGTTCAGGTAGAATTAATCACGGACGGTCAGGATAATATGATATCTCAGACAGACGCTCGGGGGGCAGCCGCATTTTTCATTCCGCCGGGAGTGACCTATTACCTGACCATGCAGAAATCCGGCTTTGGAGATACCGTATTTACCGAGACAAAAAATCTTGACCGGTTTACCGTGGCATTGCAACCGGTTTATGAGCAGGCACCTGATCCGGTTGAAGTTGATCCGTTGCCTTTGCTCAAACGCTACCGGATCAGATTGGGGATCTACCGAAATCCGGATATGGAGCTTCTTCAATCCCTTGAAAATATCGGACCGCTGCTTTCCGTGAATTTAGACAACCGAAACAAGATTTTCTATCTGGGTCCTTTTAATGGCGGTGAGCAGGCTGCGGAAGCGCTGGAACGCTTGCGTGAGCGGAATTTTATAGATGCTTTTATTGAAGAATGGCCTTAACAAAACATCCGGCCAGGCGCTGAATGTCTTTGAACTCCAGGCCGTGGCGGCCCGCAACATCCCGCCGGCCCACTACGGCTACCTGATGACCGGCGTGCTGGATGACAGGACGGTGGCGCTGAACAGCCAGGCCTACAGCCGCTGGGGCCTTCGCGCGCGCCGCCTTGTGGACGTGTCGAAGG
>JANNSM010000249.1:0-1902 GCA_031402635.1 Bacteroidota bacterium
GTTTATTTTAATGCTGACCAGCACCGGTTTTACCGTCAGGCTTTCGAGGCAAAAACGGATGAAGATCCGTCAACCGTGGACCCCCTTCCGCTGGTCAGCGAAAGTGCCATCCTCCAAACCAAAGAATATTACCGGCGGCAACTCGATGCTTCCGTCCTATTTACCGTTGGTTTTTACGGTTTGCAAATCGTGGATGCCGTTGTGGATGCTCACCTTTTTGACTTTGATGTGAGCCGGGACCTGAGTCTGCATTGGTCGCCGATGCCATCCTTTGGGGTTTCAAATCGCGGTTTTGCACTCGCGGCAGGCGCCGGATTACACTTTTCGCTTTCGTATAAATGAAAAAAATAAAACTCGGGATTCTCGGATACGGCCGGATGGGTCACGCTGTTGAAGAGGAATTGAAGTTGGGAGATTACGGGCTTGAACTCGCCTGGACCCTGGACGCGGGGACCAGCAACACCGACTTGCGCAAAGCATTGAAAAATGCCGGTGTAGTCATTGAGTTTACGCGACCTGAAGCCGCGGTGGCCAATATCAGCGCCGCAATCGAATCCGGTGTACCCGTCGTGAGCGGCACTACCGGCTGGTACGGACACCTGGAAGTAGTGCGAAAAGTCTGTGAGCAACACCAGGGAGCCGTACTTTATTCGCCCAATTTTTCCATCGGGGTCAATCTCTTCTTTGTGCTGAGCGCATACGCCGCCAAATTAATGGCACCACATCAACGGTATAAAACTCGAATTGTAGAAACGCACCATACGGCTAAACTCGATGCGCCCAGTGGAACCGCGATTCGTCTGGCCGAAGAGGTTTTACGCGAACTGCCGCAATACCGGTCCTGGGTAAATGCCTCCGAAACCCTCCCCGGCCAATTGCCGGTCATCTCGTTGCGGAAGCCCGAAGTGCCCGGGACCCATGAAATCCTGTTTGAATCGCCGGAAGACCTGCTCAGGCTTGAACACGTAGCCCTTTCACGAGCCGGATTTGCGCGGGGTGCGCTCCAGGCGGCACAGTGGCTCCCGGGCAAAAAAGGAGTGTTGACCATGCAGGACATGCTTTCCCTACCCATGAATTGCTGAATAAACCTATTGTTAAAAACATGTTAAATGAGCGTGCGGGGCACCAACTAAATGCCCTCAGCTCCGTTAACTTTGTGGGTCAGCTTTCCCGGCCTGTCTGCCGGATTTCATCTCCCAATCTCCGCAATGGATCCTAACGCTTCGTGGGCATTTTACCTGTTCCTTTTTGTTCTGGTATTTGCCTCCCACGCCGGTCTTGCCCTTTTGTTCCGAAAAGCGGGTGAGGCCTGGTGGAAGGCTTTTGTTCCGTTCTACAACTATTTGATTTGGACCCGGCTGGTGGGCAAACCACTGAGCTGGTTCGTCATGATGTGTGTTCCGATTCTGAATTCCGTGATCTGGCTTATCCTGGCGGTGGATTTGGCAAAGCGCTTCGGTCGTGACGGTTTCTGGGATGGCCTTGCCGCCATGGTCTTTCCGTATGTTTTCTTTCCCTGGATGGGACTCAAAGAGGATATCCGGTATCTCCCGGCAGACCAGCTTCGCGCTCCAGGCTCGAAAGGAGCCTTGCGGGAATGGGCTGACGCCATAGCTTTTGCTGTGGTGGCGGCCACATTTATCCGGATCTTCTTTTTTGAAGCGTACACCATTCCAACAACGTCTATGGAAGGGACCTTGCTGGCTGGTGACTTTCTGTTCGTCAGTAAGTTTCACTATGGTTCGAGGGTTCCCAATACGCCGGTGGCCTTTCCCTTTGCCCACCAGCGCATGCCGTTGCTGGGAACTAAAGCCTACCTGGAGAATCCCGCTTTACCCTATATGCGAATGCCGGGATTTCAGCGAGTCAAACGAAATGACATTGTTGTTTTTAACTGGCCGG
>JANNSM010000250.1:0-1824 GCA_031402635.1 Bacteroidota bacterium
TTTGTATTCCGCCCTTCCGTAATCCGCCAAGCCAATGCTGTAAACCTCCTCCCAAGTAAACGTCAGGTTCTCCCCCGGCGTGACATTGGGCCCTGACAATTTGTTAATGTTCCAATCAGCGTGCCCCTGCGGATGATCATCCAGAATGGCCAGGGCAACTCCCGCACCGGGGCCGTAACGCAGGAGTTGGGCATCGGCTGGCCGGATGCCGGCCCGGCCCCAGCCCGCCGGCGAAATAGTCGCGGATTCCACCGCTGCTTTGCTGGCATCCGGCGCCACCGGTGGAATCATCGGAACACCCTTCGGATCTCCGAGGGACGAGAACTTCACCAAATTTCGTACCGCAAAAAACCCCACGGCCTCGGGCGGTCCGGCCGAAGTAATCACCACCCAGAAACGAACCGCGCCAGCGGGAACGGTGACGACCTCTTTCCGCTGAACCCAGGGTGAATCCGTAACACTGCCCATCCAGCCGGGGCTTTCTCCCTGCACTCTAAAAACCTGTTCGGCAATGTCCCGCTGATTCGCATCAATGAAACGGATCAAAATTCGCATCAAGTCTGACCGCTCATGCCACCGCCGCTCGTAGCCATCGAGCTGGCAGCGAAACCGGAGCGGGACATTCGACACCAGCGGACTGGGACCAAAAGTAAAAATTGTGGCGGCAGGGTGCGCCGGCAAATCTAGCGATTCGTTGGAGATATCCGATAATGCGCGGCCGTTGACTACGACCGAGCGGAGCATCAACGCCCGATCCAGACTCGGGATATCCCCCACGGGATTGAGCGCGAGATTCTGGTTATTCTGGGAAGGCAACGGCGGCGCAGCAAAAGTCGAAGCTACGACCAAGGCTTCCAAACCGGCTACCGCTGCCCAAAAAATTTTGCAGCCACTGTGCTTCTGTATCCCCATAAAACAATGTCCAACTCTTTCAGGGCATTAGAATCAAAGCAATCAGAAAGAAATTCAGGCATCTGCAGCTTGGTAAACTGCTTCATGAGTTCAATGCCGCGCCCGCTGCTGCCGGGCGCGCCTGTGCGCACGCCGGCAACAGCAAGGACAACCTTGTTGCTAGGCGATTCCGCCGCCCATAAAGACCAAGCGCGGCATGAGGGCAAGGGCCGCCCCGGCGGTGAGGGTCGAACTGACGAATTGGCGGCGGTTGATTCGTTGTTTATTCATGATGCGGCAGCCAGTTTCATGGACTTACAGACGGAGTGAGTTTGCGATTTGTGTTTTGGTGGAGGCTCTTCTCAGCGACAGCTTCCACCTTTATGAAAAGAACCTGATCGCCGGTGTGTTGCGGAAACGCCACCACCCCCAACTCAGGCGCATAACCGGGGTCGGTTGGATTTCGCAAGCCGGTGAGCAATTCGCTGACCGTGCCGGTTTCAGCGTGAATCTTCAGCAGCTTGCCGGCAGCCAAATCCGTGACGTAGTAATAATTCCCCACTTTGGTGATACCTTCCAAATTGCCAGCCTCTTTGGACAACGTCTCGATTTTCTTCGTCTTAAGATTAATCGCGAGCAGATCGCCTTTTTTGGAAGTGTTGAAAGTCCCCGGATCACTCAGGACACCCCACGACGCGACGATGAGTTTGCCCGCATCAATGTAAAGTCCATCGGGCGCTTCCAGCCGATCCGTATCGAGCCATGTCTCAACCGTACGCGAACCCTTCGGCAAACGGTAAATTCGATTAGCAAAAAAATCCGAGACGTAGAGATCACCGTTGTCAGCGAGGGCAATGTCGTTGATGAATTTGCCCTGCGGGATTGGAAAGAACCCCGAAATTTTTTGCCCAGAGATATCAATCTCATACACCC